>NZ_JBAURI010000493.1:0-21372 GCF_049581145.1 Bradyrhizobium sp. | reverse complement strand
GCGCGTCCTCGTTGATGGCCTTCTGTTCCTCGCTCGACATTTCGAGGTTGCGGATCGCGGTCTGAAGTTCTGTCCGGGTCGCGTCCAGTTCCTGCTGAAGCTCTCCGACCCGGGATACGTCTTCCGACGTAGCGGTGCTGTTGCTCCTCTCCTGCAGCTTCGGTGCGTCAATGAAGCCCACCAGGAAAAAGTCGTTGCCTTCGAACAGGACCGGTTGCACGGCAATATCGAACGATCGCGCGTCGCCGTCGCGGATGATCTCACCGCCAGCGACGACGACGTGAACCTTGTCCCGGCCTGCCTGCTGGATCGCCGATCTGAGTTTGGTTCGGATATTCGGTCGCGCCATCGCAAGCAGATCCTGCGTTGGGTGCCCGGGCGCAACCCGCAGATAGCGATCCGTGGGCCCAAGCGAATACAGGCACTCGAATTTGCGGTTGATAAGGACTGCGGCTGGTGCGTAATTTTCGATCACCAACCGCCCGCAGAGATCGGCGAGAGCGGCCTGGCGCGAGGGTCTTTGGCCTTGGCCGTTCATTGCAGGCGACCGTACTCCTGCGCCGATCGGAAAGCTGAACTCGCCGGAACGGGCACGGCCGACGTGGCGAAAGAGGCGCAGGGGCTTTGAGATGACCTCGAACTGGCTGTCGAAATTGCCGACTGTTTCAGAGTTGCCGAGCAGAAGAATTCCGCCGTCGCGCAGCGCAAAATGGAATGCCGAGATTGTCTTGGCCTGGGCTTCCGGGCTCAGATAGATCAGGAGATTTCGGCACGAAACGAGGTCCAGACGCGAAAACGGCGGATCGGAAAGCACATCCTGTTCCGTGAAGATCACAATTGCGCGAAGCTCGGGCAATATCCTGTAGCCGTGATCTTCCTTTGTGAAAAATCGGGCGAGACGCGCCGCCGAGACATCGGCTTCGATCGCTTGCGGATACAGGCCGTCACGCGCGACCGCGACGGCGCCCGGATCGACGTCGGAGGCGAAGACCTGCAGCTTGACATTGCGTTTCGCCGCCGTGATCGCCTCGCGAAACAGAATGACGAGTGAGTAGGTTTCCTCCCCGGTGCTGCATCCGGCGACCCAGATCCGAAGGATGTGATCCGGTGCCTGCCTGCCGATCAGATCGGGGATGATCTTTTCTGCCAAAAACTCAAACACCTTCGGATCGCGAAAAAAGCTGGTGACATTGATGAGCAGATCCTTGGCCAGAAGGTCGAGCTCCCGGGGGTTCGAATGCAGCAGTTGGAGATACCTGTCCATGTCATGGACTTCGATCGCGGCGAGGCCCATGCGCCGTTCGATCCGGCGCCTCAACGTGCCCTGCTTGTAGAGCGTGAAATTGTGCGCGGTCTTCGTGAGCAGAAGATTGATGATCTCGGACAATCGATCCTGCGTCTCATCCTGGGAAGTCAAATCGCCATGCGGCGGGCGCTTCACGGTCAACCGAGAGCGGTATTTCCCAAGTGCGACGGGCATCTCTCCGACCGGAAGCACCTGGTCCACACAGCCGGTCAGGATCGCGTTCCGCGGCATGCCGTCATAGCCGGCTTCGTCGGGATCCTGTGCGATGACCAGTCCGCCCTTTTCCCTGACGGCCTTCAGGCCGACGCTGCCGTCGGCGCCGGTGCCTGACAGAATGATGCAGATCGCACGCGTCCCGCAGTCGGCCGCCAGAGAGTTCAGGAGAAAATCAAACGGCAGGCGCGCTCCATGGCGCGCCTGGGGCGGCGAGAGATGGAGTGCCCCTTTGTCGATGGACAGATAGGTTCCAGGCGGGATGATATAGAGGTGATCGCGATCGATCCGCATTGCCTCGGTCGCCTGAAGCACGGTCATCGAGGTATGACCCGCGAGCAAATCCACCATCATGCTTTCGTGGGTGGGGTCGAGGTGCTGAACCAGGATGAAGGCCATGCCGCAGCTGGCTGGCAGCGCATCCAGAAAGCTCCTGCAGGCATCAAGACCGCCTGCGGAGGCGCCAATTCCCACGATGGGAAAGACATTCGAATCCTTCGGGGGGCGGCGGGCCGGCGTGATCCTTCGGCCCGATGACGGCCGGGCTGTCTTGGCCTTCCGCCCGGAACTCCTAGCCATCCCGTACTCTCAAACTGCTGTTTCCGACGGGCCCTGTCATCGCACGCTATCAGGCATTGATGTTGAGATATCGCAAGAGTTGGAGCTTGGCCTGCATCATCAAGGTATCGTGTAGTGGCGCTATTTTCGGTGATCTCCGTTCATGAACAGCGGTACGACCCGATGCGTCGTACGAGCATGTCTGGAACGGTCGGGGTGGGCGGGTTAGCGACTGCTGAGGCAGACGATGGCGGCTCGCCGTCCGACGAGCGCGTCGCGCACAACCAAGGAACGTCGTTACGTTGGCGCCCTCAGTTCACCCAGAAACCATCCGAGCACGTCGGATTGAATCGGATCGACCGCTACCAACACCTTTTCGACATGATCGCACGCAACGCACCCAAACAGGCGTGCATCGAACTGCAGACGCCCCGGCACGATGCCGGACAGTATCATCGGGCCGCGGCACTTCGGACATTCGGGGCTTTCGATCGCGACTGGCAGGCATGAGTGCTGCGATTGGGATTCGGCCACGACGCTTCTCTCGATCGGCGGGGTCGCTGAACTCTTGCCACCGGCAGATGCCCGCAACATCCCCGGCTGACACGACCATCATGTATTTCTGAATTGCGAAAATCTGGTCAATATTGCTCACGTTACAAAATAGTTAGCGGAAGCGGCCTCAGTACGGGGGCGGTGCGGACCAACTCCCTTCGGAGTCCGCACTCGACAGCGACGTCCCACGGGCAGTGTATCATATCCAGCGTGGTTGAGTGCGACGCATTTTGATCCCGTACGCGACTTGCCCGGGGTTTGGGCGATGGTTTCCAGGGTTTGATCCTTCGCGTCGGACTGGACCTGACCGTGTCCGACCAAGATCGCGCCGAGCTCTCCAAGCCTTCACTTCGCCAGCCCCTTGCGGATCGCCAGTAGTTCCTTGCGGCGCGCGTCGGTTGTTTTCGGATAGCTCATCTTGAGCGACTCGAACGTGTCGAGGACGATTTGCGAGACGATCAATCGCGCATTTTCCTTGTCGTCGGCGGGAACGACATACCAGGGAACATCGCCGGTGCTGGTGGCGCCGAGGCATTGCTCGAATGCCGTCATATACTGCTCCCAGTATTTTCGCTCCTTGATGTCGTCGACGCTGAACTTCCAGTTCTTCTGGGGATCGTCGATGCGTTCGAGGAAGCGCTTTCGCTGCTCCTCTTTCGAGAGGTGAAGGAAGAATTTGACGACGCGGGTCCCATTGCCATGGAGGTGTCTTTCCAGGTCCACGATTGAACGGTAGCGGTCATGCCAGACCGACTTCTCGATCAGCAAGGCATCCGGCAGCCCCTCACTGCGCAGGATCTCGGGATGGACGCGCGCGATCAGGACCTCTTCATAATAGGACCGGTTAAAGATGCCGATCCGGCCCCGCTCCGGGAGGTCACGCGTGGTGCGCCAGAGAAAATCGTGCAACAATTCGGTCGCGCTGGGGTGCTTGAAACTGAACACCTGACATCCCTGCGGATTGATTCCGGACATCACGTGGCTGATGGCACCGTCTTTTCCCGCCGCATCCATCGCCTGGAAAATCAGCAGGATGGCATATCGGTTCGATGCATAGTGAAGCTGCTGTTGGGCGCTGAGCTGCGCTATATGCGCCTCCAGCATTTTCTTGTATTGGTGCTTCGACTTGTACACGGGATCGATTTTCGTCGGCCATTTGCCGAGATCGACCTTGTCGCCTTCGGCTACGCGAAATTCCTTCGGATGTATTTTCATGTCGGGTTCACTTGATGAGCCGTGCCGGCTCTTGACGTGGTTGTGGCCTGTGCCCCGGATCGGGTCCCGACTTTCGCGCTACTGAGGAGACGATATGCGAGCAGTTTCATCGGATCCGTCACCACGAACCAAGCCAACGCATAGCCCCAAACCAGCGCCGCCCAACCCCACCAGAGAGGGGTCACGAGAAACCCGAAGATGCAGATCAACGTTGCCACGCTCTGGGTCCCGACCACCGCGAGCAGGAGAATTCGCGCCGGGCGTATGGACCACCACGGGCCGCGCGTGCGCGTCTGGAAGATCGTCAGGTGTCCGGCTACGGACAGCATCAGGTACATCATGGTCTGGAGCTGTGGATGATCGATGTGAAAGACGTGTTCGCCGAGGTAGAATAGACTAAATGCGGCACACGGACCGACGAGACCCAGCACAGTGGCGATTCCCAGCACCGTGCGCATGTTCCATGCTTCAGGTTCGTTCCTGTAGATGACATTGTCATAGGCGATGGACAGGATGGCGCCGTCGTTGAGTAGCGCCAGCATCACGATCATGATCGCGGTCAGGGGATAGAAGTTGAAGGCGATGATCGCCAGCGTCATGAACAACAGCACCCGCAGCGTCTCGGCGATGCGGTACATCGCGTAGCTGTTCATTCGCTGGAATATCTTCCGGCTCTCCTTGATCGCATCGATAATCACCGATAACCCCGGCGCGACCAGCACGATGGAGGCCGCCGCACGCGCTGCATCCGTCGCGCCGGAAACAGCGAAGCCGCAGTCGGCCTTCTTGAGCGCGGGCGCGTCGTTCACCCCATCGCCGGTCATGCCCACGATGTGGTCATGCTTCTGCAGCACCTCGACGATATGGAATTTGTGCTCCGGGAATACCTGGGCGAAGCCGTCGGCGTCTTCGATGGACTTCGCCGCTGCGGCGCTCTCCTCGGTCTTGGCGTCACCGAGGGTGGCGCCGTCGAGAATGTTGGTACCCATTCCCAGGGTCTTGGCGGTCTCCCGGGCGATCGCCAGCGCATCGCCGGTCACCATCTTGATCTTCACGCCCATCTCGGCCGCGATCGCGATGGTGGATTTCGCGTCTTCGCGGGGGGGATCGAACAGCGGCAGCACGCCGAGGAGCTGCCATTTGCCGTCGCCGTCCGCCCGGGCCACGCCCAGCGCACGAAAGCCGCGGGCGGCGAAGTCGTTAACGGCCTTGTCGACCGCGGACTTCACCGCCGCGGCATTGGCGGACAGTTCCAGGATGACCTGAGGCGCGCCCTTCGTTACCTTGAATATACTTCCATCCGCGGCCTTGACGGTGGCTTCGGTGCGCTTGTGCACGGGATCGAACGGGACGAAATGCGTGACCTGGTAGGATTTCAGGCTCTGCTTGTCCTTCAGGCCGCCCAGGACGGCTAGATCGATGGTGTCGTCATTGTCTGATCGCGAGGCGAGTGCGCCCGCTAGAATCAGCTCTTCGGCGGTGATCTTATCCAGGCAGAACGGATCACCCAAGGTCAGCTTGTTTTGCGTCAGGGTCCCGGTCTTGTCTGCGCACAGCACATCGACGCCGGCCAGTTCCTCGATCGCGACGAGCTTACTCACGATCGCTTGCTTCTTCGCAAGCAGGCGGGCTCCGACCGCCATCGTCACCGAGAGAACGGTAGGCATCGCCACCGGGATCGCCGCCACGGTGAGGACCAGGGCAAACTGCAGCGTCGTAAGAATCGGGTTGCCCCGGTAGATTCCCACGGCAATGATCAGCACCACCATGCCCACCGCCAGCATGATCAGGTAGTTTCCGATCTTCAGGACGGCCTGCTGGAAATGACTAACGGTAAGCGCCGTCTCTACCAGTTCCGCGGTCCTGCCAAAATAGGTTTTGCCGCCCGTCGCATAGACCAGCGCGCCGATCTCACCACGACGAACGATCGAGCCGGAAAATACGGCGTCGCCAGATTTGCGCGTGGCGGGTAGTGACTCACCGGTCAGCGCCGACTGGTCCACGGACAACTCGTCGCCGTCCAGCAGGCGGGCATCGGCCGGGACGATGTCGCTCAGGCGCAAGCGGATGGCGTCGCCCGGCACCAGATCGCGTGCCGGCGGGGTAACCCATTTTCCACCACGTTTCACCCGCGCCGTGATGGCCAGCTTGGCCTTCAGCGCCGCAATGGCGTTGCCCGCCTGGTGTTCCTCCCAAAACCCGACCACCGCATTGGCGAGAAGCAGCACGAGAATGATGCCAAAATCCGGCCAGTGCCGGGCCGCAGCTGAAAGCACCACCGCCGCTTCGATCATCCAGGGGATCGGACCCCAAAAATAGCTCAGAAACTTCAGGAACGGATTGCTTTTCGTTTCTTCGATCTCGTTCGGCCCATATTGAGCCAACCGCTTCTCCGCCTCAGCCTGGGTGAGACCGTCCGGCGACGATTGCAGTTTTTTTTCGACCTCCGCGAGCGGCAGGGACTTCAGATCGTCCTTCGAATCGGGCTTCGCGTTTGGCCTGGATTCCGGCGCCTTGGGTGTTGCGACTTTGGCTTCCATCTGCCTGACACTTTCCATGTTGCCAACCGTGAGCCCACGATCAATCGAGCGGACCGCCCGGCGGCAGAACGTGCGGCCATCGGCACAGGCAATCTGGCCAGCACCGGTGGCGACGCCTGACGCCGAGCAGACGGCAGATCAACCGGCTGCGTGCTCAGGAGCCATGACGCCTGCGACCACGTCGAGCTGCGACGGCTTTGCTTCACCGAGGATCGTCTTTGCGCGAGCCATTTCTTCCGTCGAGCCGTGCGCCATCACCAGAAATCCGTCGGCCTTTACCGCGGTCTCGTATTTGATCACGCTGTCCTTCGGGACGCCGATGCTGTAGAGAGCCGCACCAAGCGCGCTCAGCCCGCCGACAATCACCGCGTTTTCGATGCCAGCGATCGCGATGGTCGCGAGATAGCCGAGCACGACGACGTGCCCGACGATGGGAATGGCCATGAACAGGCCGCCAAAGAACAATCCCCAAAAGCCGCCCCAGAACGCGCCGCGCGTGCCCCAGAACTTGACCCGATCGCCGGTGTTGTAAAAACCGACGACTTTTTCGTCGGTGTGATATCCTTTGCCGACGACGCTGAGGTTCTTCATCTCGAAGCCGGCCGCGGTCAGTTTTTTGATGGCTGCTTCTGCCGCTGGATGGTCGGCAAAGACGGCGATAACCGAGTCTATTGTTTTCATTCTATCCTCTTTCTGGCCAGGTCGATGTTTGGCAAAGATGGGCGCCTAAGGCCCACGCCAGCATCGGCGCAGGATCGTATTCGGAGAATTTACGCGCGGCGGGACGCTATCCTGGAACGGGCGCGCGACGGTAGACTCGGAAACTACTCAGGGTGCGATGAGGCCATCGCTCCGGGCGATAGCGGTGTGGCTTGATCTGGAGACGCCTGTCCGGAACGAGATCAGTCGGAAGGCGGCTGCGATCTTCGCGTCCCGCACCGACGCATGGCCGACAGTTCGGTCCTGAGTAGTTTCCGAGCCTGCTCTAGGCGGTCCGTCCTTGCTATGATGCCATGATTGATGTCGTGCGTCCTTGGTGCGATCGCAAACACAAATTCGTGTTGTTGGAGCGCTCTTGGGGCGGAGAGCGCGGTGTCTTTGGGGGACCGGACCATGCAATCAGTCCGAAAGGGCGCACCTCCGTCGATCCGGTGTCAGCGCCGAGTCAACAGCGCCCGACCGGCGCGACCATTTGGCCGCCACGCCGGTGACAAAGCGTTCCCCGCGAACGCTCGTGCCGCATTCGAGTTGCACGACAGTATCGAATTCTGGGTGAACGAGGGTGGCGCGGGAGGCGAGGCAGACGAATGAAAGCGCTGCAGATACTCGTGGTGGAAGACGATTCCCTGGTGGCCATGCTTCTCGTGGACACGCTCGTGGAAATGGGCCACGGCGTTTGTGGCGTTGAGGCGACCGAGACCGGCGCTGTGGCCGCAGCCCTCCGCTATCGGCCGGACCTGATCATTGCCGATGCGCAACTGAGGCAGGGGAACGGCATTTCGGCTATCGATGAAATTCTCAGCACCGGATTTGTGGCTCATCTGTTCGTCAGCGGTGACATCAAGAGGATCCTGGCGCAGAAGCCGGGGGTGGTGGCGCTGGAGAAGCCTTTTCGTGAAGCAGAGCTCGACCGAGCCATCCAACGGGCGCTGGATGCGGCCGAGTATAATCGCAAAGCAACCGTAGAGCTTTCGAATGAGCGTTTGCAGGTTGCCGCGCAGAAGAAGACTTCGGGATCGTAATCGAGGCTGGAGCGCTTCCCGATGACGTTGAATCGGAAAGCGCTCTGGTTGTCCTGAAAAATGCTCTGAGCCGTTCCTGCCGGATGAAGTGGGTCCGCGGGGTAATTGGAGGTGCTGCGAGATGAATGGTGGATATCGTCGTGAGGACGAGCCGGAAGCGCCCGGCCAACGAAACGATTGGAGGCGCATCCATCATTCACCGTGGTTTTGGGTGGGCGTCCTGCTGTGTTTGGCGGCGATTACGATCTACGTCCTTTCTGACGATCTGTCGTGGCGGCCGGGCACGTAAGTGCCAGCGCATCGGAACCATGTCGTTATCGATGGTCGATATCGACCCGCGAGATGTCCTTGCAGGCTTGAACCGTTTGCGTGGCATCCGTCGGCGCCGCCGATAACTGCGGTAGCAAGCCGAGCAATCTCACGCTCCGAAAGGAGCCGCTGCATCTTGCGGATCAACAACGGATCACAGTCCCGGCGCCCGCAGAAATACGTCAGCCGCGTTTGTCGCGTGCGGAGGGGCGGGTGATCCGCAGCCTGCCGTGGGTTCGCGGCAGGAACGCGGCTCCGTTGGCGCTCAGGAAGTCCATCATGGCCTGTGCCGGGGGCAGCAGCACCTTGTCCTTGCGGGCCAGCACGAACCATTGACGGACGACCGGCAGGCCATCGACATCCAGCATCACCAGCCGCCGCTCGTCGAGTTCGGTCGCGACCGTGTGCGCGGAAATGAAGGCAATGCCGAGCCCGGCAATCACCGCCTGCTTGATGGTCTCGTTGCTGCTCATCGCCATGCCGATTTTCGGCCGCACGCCCGCGGTTTCGAACAGTTGCTCCATCAATCCGCGCGTTCCGGATCCGGGCTCGCGCATCAGGAACGTCTCGTCGGCAAGGTCGCCCAGCGTAAGGTGCGATTTTCGCGCCAGGCGGTGGATGGTCGGCGCGATGATGACATGGGGGTGGTCGCCGATCAGGTGCACGTTCATGGGAATGTCGACCGGCGGCCGGCCCATGATGGCGATATCCAGGTCATAGCCGCGCAGCGCCGTCCCGATTTCCTGGCGGTTTCCGATCGACAGCGTGACGTCGATGTTCGGATGAGCCTTCGAAAATCCGGAGATCGCAAAGGGGACGAAATATTTGGCGGTGCTGACGGCACCGATCGAGATCCGTCCGGCGGTCCTTCCCGCGATCATGTCGAGCGAGGTTGCGCAGGCGGCGACGGCGGCCTCGATGCGCTCGCTCAGCGCAAGAACCTCACGGCCGGCGTCGGTCAGCAGCATGCCGTCCGGGGTGCGCTGGATCAAAGGCAGCCCTGCAAGCGCCTGCAGATTGCGAAGCTGCAAGGTCACCGCGGGCTGCGTCAGATGCAGCTGCCTGGCGGCGGCGGTGACGGAGCGATGCTTCTGAACGGCGACCAGTGCGCGCAACTGGCGCAGCGTCAGCTCCCGCGAAAAACGATCCGCCATATGGCCCTCTTATAAGAAAAACTTTGTTTGGGCCAAAGATAACAAAATTTCCCTAATCCGGCAAATTGCGGTTCCCTTGCAGGGCGGATGGCCGACCGGCGCACCGCAGTCAAGAGTGTCCCGAAAAGGGGCGCGGGGGGAGACAGTCATGGACGAGCGCGCCAGCCTGCGTTCGCATCTCGAAAAGTCGGTATCGCAGACGCCGGACTGCGCAGCGGCCTGCGAGGTGATCGAGACCATCGCCGCGGCGACGATCGAGCTTGCCGGGCGCATAGCGGATGGACCGCTGGCGGGCATCACCGGTGAGGCCGGTGGCATGAACTCCGATGGCGACCAGCAAAAGGATATCGATGTTCTGGCCGACGACATCATGCGGCGCGCCCTGCGCGACGCTCCCGTGGCCGCAGTGCTCTCCGAGGAGGCGGCACTGCCCGAAATCCTCGATCGCGATGCGCCGCTCTGCGTGGCGATCGATCCTCTCGATGGATCCGCCAACCTCGAGAACAATATATCGGTCGGCACCATCTTTTCGATCCGGCCGCGGGGCAACGACATTCTCTCCACCTTTTTCGAGCCCGGCACGGCGCAATGCGCCTCGGGCTTCGTCGTCTACGGCCCGCAGACCACACTGGTTCTCGCCCACGACGGCCGCGTCGATATCTTCATCCTCGATCGGCGCGTGCGGCAGTTCGTCTTGATCAAACAGGGCGTCCGTATCGCTCCCGATACGCCGGAATTTGCCATCAACGCATCCAACCGAAGGCACTGGCATGGGCCGGTCCGGGCCTATATCGACGAATGTCTTGCCGGCACGCACGGTGGCGGCGCGGCGGATTTCAACATGCGCTGGATCGGTTCGCTGGTGGCGGAAGCGCTTCGCATCCTGGTGCGCGGCGGCGTGTTTCTCTATCCGGCCGACGCCCGGCCCGGCTATCGCGAAGGCCGGCTTCGCCTGTTGTACGAGGCTCATCCGATGGCGCTGGTGATGGAGTGGGCGGGCGGCGCCGCCACCACGGGACGCAGGCGCATCCTGGAGCTCGGGGCCAAGACGCCGCATCAGCGCGTGCCGTTGATCATGGGATCGGTGCGCGGGGTTCGCGATGTCGCCGCCATTCACGAGGGCATCGAGCCGATGTTCGACAACAGCGACGCGCCGCTGTTTGCGCGGCGCGGGCTGTTTCGCTGAGCCGGGGCCGTCTGTCATGTCGCGTAGTCATCCCATCATCTCGATCACGGGCTCGTCGGGCGCCGGCACCACGTCGGTGAAGAACACGTTCGAGAACATCTTCCGCCGCGAGAAGGTCGGTGCCGCCTATATCGAGGGCGACGCCTTCCACCGCTACAACCGGGCCGAAATGCGCGCGAAAATGGCCGATGAGGCCGAGCGCGGCAACAAGCATTTCAGCCATTTCAGCCCGGATACCAACCTGTTCGAGGAACTCGAGAAGGTGTTTCGCGATTACGGCGAATCCGGCACCGGCACGACCCGGCACTACGTGCATGACGAGCAGGAGGCGAAGCTCTATGGCGCCGAGCCGGGCACGTTCACCGAATGGGGGCCGCTGCCGGAAAAGTCGGACCTGCTGTTCTACGAGGGGCTGCACGGCGCCGTCGTGACCGACAAGGTCAATATCGCGCAATATGCCGATCTCAAGATCGGCGTCGTGCCCGTGATCAATCTGGAGTGGATCCAGAAACTGCATCGCGACCGCAGTGCCCGCGGCTATACCCAGGAGGCCGTGACCGACACGATTCTGCGGCGGATGCCCGACTATGTGAACTACATCTGCCCGCAATTCGCCGAGACCGACATCAATTTCCAGCGCGTGCCGACGGTCGATACGTCGAATCCGTTCATCGCGCGCTGGATCCCGACGCCGGACGAATCGATGGTGGTGATCCGGCTCAAGAACCCGCGCGGCATCGATTTTCCCTATCTGCTGTCGATGATTCCGCACAGCTTCATGTCGCGCGCCAATTCGATCGTGATTCATGGCGCGAAACTCGACCTCGCGATGCAGCTCATCCTCACCCCGCTGATCCTGCAACTGATGGAACGCAAGAGGCGCACGGTATGAACATCCAAGCCCCATCTTCCATTGCCACGCGCGTGGACGTCGCGCATGCCGACATGGCGAATGCGATCCGGTTCCTGGCAATCGACGCGGTCGAGAAAGCCAGGTCCGGCCACCCGGGCATGCCGATGGGCATGGCCGACGTCGCCACCGTGCTGTTCTCGCGCTTCCTCAAATTCGATCCCGCCGACCCGGCGTGGCCGGACCGCGACCGGTTTGTGTTGTCTGCGGGTCACGGCTCGATGCTGCTCTATGCGCTGCTTCATCTCACCGGCTATGAGGCGGTGACGTCGGACCAGCTCAAGGCATTCCGCCAGTGGGGATCGAACACGCCAGGCCATCCCGAATATGGCCATACGCCGGGTGTGGAGACCACCACCGGCCCGCTCGGGCAGGGCATCGCCACGGCGGTCGGCATGGCGCTGGCCGAGCGGCTGTTGAACGCGCGCTTCGGCGATGATGTGGTCGATCACCATACCTATGTGATCGCCGGCGACGGCTGCCTGATGGAAGGTCTCAGCCAGGAAGCGATTTCGCTGGCCGGCCATCTCCGGCTCAAACGCCTGGTCGTGCTGTTCGACGACAACCGGATCTCGATCGACGGGGCGACGTCCTTGTCCTGTTCGGACGACCAGCTCGCCCGGTTCCAGGCGTCAGGCTGGTCGACCTGCCGGATCGACGGGCATGATCCCGAAGCGATTGCCGCGGCGATCGAACGCGCGCGCAGCAATGACCGGCCGTCGCTGATTGCCTGCCGTACCGTGATCGGGTTTGGCGCACCGAACCGGCAGGGGAGCGAAAAGGCGCACGGCGCCCCGCTCGGCGCCGACGAGATCGCAAAGACGCGTGCCGCCTTGAACTGGCCATATCAGCCATTCGAGATTCCGGAGCACATTGCCGCGCAATGGCGCAGGATCGGCGCGCGGGGACAGGCGGCCCGACGGAGCTGGATCGAGCGGACCCGGCGCCAGCATTCTGATGCGCGCTCACCCTTCCATGATGCGTTGAACCGGAAATTGCCGCGTCACTATGGTGACGCGATGGACCGGCTTCTGGAACGGTTTGCCCGCGAACGGCCCGGCATTGCCACCCGGCAGGCCTCGCAGCTCGTGATCGACGCGATCGCGGAAGCCCTGCCGAATCTGCTGGGCGGCTCGGCCGACCTCACCCACTCCAATCTCACCTGCGCCAAGACCCAACGTCCGGTGCGCCCGGAGTCCTTCGCCGGCGACTATCTCCATTATGGCGTCCGCGAACATGCGATGGCGGCGGCGATGAACGGGATCGCCCTGCACGGCGGCTTCATTCCCTACGGCGGCACGTTTCTGACCTTCGCCGACTACAGCCGCCCGGCGATCCGGTTGGCGGCGCTGATGGGCATCCGGGTCATCCATGTGATGACGCATGACTCCATCGGACTGGGAGAAGACGGTCCGACCCATCAGCCTGTCGAGCATCTCGCCGCGCTGCGGGCAATTCCGGGCCTTCTGGTGTTTCGGCCCGCCGACGCCGTCGAGACTGCGGAAGCCTGGGATTGCGCGCTCCGGGCGGAGACCAATCCTTCGGTGCTGTGCCTGTCACGGCAGGCGCTGCCGGCGTTCCGTCATGCAGCCGGGAATGCCAATCAGGTCGCCTATGGCGCCTATGTCGTGGTCGAACCCATGGATGGTCGGGACGTCACCCTGATCGCGACGGGCTCCGAGGTCGCGATTGCCCTGAAGGCGGCCGAACTGCTGCTCGAACAGGACAAGGTCCGTGCCGCGGTTGTCTCGGCGCCGTGCTTTGACCTGTTTCGCCGGCAATCGCACGACTACCGCGCCGCCGTGCTGGGGCGCGTCCCGAGGATCGGCGTCGAGGCCGCGGTTGAGGGCGACTGGGCACGCTGGCTCGGCGACGGCGGCGAAGTCTTCGGCATGACCGGGTTCGGCGCGTCCGCGCCGGCGGAGGTGCTCTATCGCGAATTCGGCATCACCGCGGGGGCCGTTGCCGCCGCAGCGCGCCGAAGCCTCGCGCGCTCGGCCATGGCGGCTGGTGACGCATGACGCTTCCTGCACAGCTGGAAACGATACGGAGAGGATGATGGCACGAATTACCTTGCGGCAATTGCTGGACCATGCCGCCGAGCACGACTACGGCGTGCCGGCGTTCAACATCAACAACATGGAGCAGGGGCTTGCGATCATGGAGGCGGCGGCTGCCGTCGATGCGCCGGTCATCATCCAGGCCTCGCGCGGTGCGCGCTCCTACGCCAACGACATCATGCTGTCGAAGATGATCGAGGCGCTGGAGGAGATGTATCCGCAAATTCCGCTCTGCCTGCATCAGGACCATGGCAACGAGGAGGCGACCTGCGCCACGGCACTGCAACACGGGTTTACGTCCGTCATGATGGACGGCTCGCTCGAGGCCGACGCCAGGACGCCGGCGGACTACCGCTATAACGTCGATATCACCCGCCGCGTGGTCGAGATGGCGCACTGGATCGGCGCATCCGTGGAAGGCGAACTGGGCGTCTTGGGCTCGCTCGAGCATGGCGGCGGCGAACAGGAAGACGGTCACGGCGTCGAAGGCAAGGTCAGCCACGATCAGTTGCTGACCGACCCGGATCAGGCGGTCGATTTCGTCCGCGCCACCAAGGTCGATGCGCTGGCGATCGCGATGGGTACCTCGCACGGCGCCTACAAATTCTCGCGCAAGCCGGACGGCGAGATCCTGGCGATGAGCGTGGTCGAGGACATCCATCGGCGGCTGCCGAATACGCATCTTGTGATGCACGGCTCGTCCTCGGTGCCGCAGTCGCTGCAGGATCTGTTCAACCAGTTCGGCGGCGAGATGCCGCAGACCTGGGGCGTGCCGGTCGAGGAGATCGTCCGCGGCATCCGGCATGGCGTCCGCAAGGTCAATATCGATACCGATTGCCGGCTGGCGATGACCGCGGCGTTTCGCAAGGTCGCAACGCAGAGCAAAAGCGAATTCGACCCGCGCAAATTCCTGAAACCGGCGATGGATGCGCTGCGCGAACTCTGTCGCGAGCGCTTCGTCCAGTTCGGCACCGCAGGCCATGCCGGCAAGATCAGGGTCCTGCCGTTGTCGGAAATGGCCAGGCGCTACCGCTCGGGCGCGCTCGATCCGCGTGTCGGGCAGATCGCATCCGCCGCCGAATGACGTGAAAGCCTGCGAGCCGGCTCGGCCGGTCGACATCATCTGAAGGAGCACCCCATGAACGAACATTCGATGACCATCCGCGGCAAGGATCGCTACAGGTCCGGCGTCATGGAATACAAGAAGATGGGCTATTGGGAGCCGGACTACGAGCCAAAGGACACCGACATCATCGCGCTGTTCCGGGTGACGCCGCAGGACGGCGTCGATCCGATCGAGGCGTCGGCCGCGGTCGCCGGCGAGTCGTCGACTGCGACCTGGACGGTAGTGTGGACCGACCGCTTGACGGCCGCGGAGAAGTACCGCGCCAAGTGCTACCGCGTCGATCCCGTGCCCAATTCGCCCGGGCAGTACTTCGCCTACATCGCCTACGACCTCGACCTGTTCGAGAACGGATCGATCGCCAATTTGTCGGCCTCGATCATCGGCAATGTGTTCGGCTTCAAGCCGCTGAAAGCGCTGCGGCTCGAGGACATGCGATTGCCGGTGGCCTACGTCAAGACCTTCCAGGGGCCGGCGACCGGCATCGTGGTCGAGCGTGAACGCATGGACAAGTTCGGCCGTCCGCTGCTCGGCGCCACCGTGAAACCGAAGCTCGGCCTGTCCGGACGCAACTACGGCCGCGTGGTCTACGAAGCGCTGAAGGGCGGACTCGATTTCACCAAGGATGACGAGAACATCAACTCGCAGCCGTTCATGCACTGGCGCGAGCGATTCCTGTATTGCATGGAGGCGGTCAACAAGGCCCAGGCCGCGTCCGGCGAGATCAAGGGCACCTATCTCAACGTCACCGCCGGAACCATGGAGGACATGTACGAGCGGGCCGAATTCGCCAAGGAACTCGGCTCCGTCATCATCATGATCGACCTGGTGATCGGCTATACCGCGATCCAGTCGATGGCCAAATGGGCGCGCAGGAACGACATGATCCTGCATCTGCATCGCGCCGGGCATTCGACCTATACGCGGCAGCGCAGCCACGGCGTCTCGTTCCGCGTGATCGCGAAATGGATGCGGCTCGCCGGGGTCGATCACATCCATGCCGGCACCTTGGTCGGCAAGCTCGAAGGCGATCCGGCGACGACGCGCGGCTATTATGATATCTGCCGCGAGGACTTCAATCCGGCCAGGCTCGAACACGGCGTGTTTTTCGACCAGCACTGGGCCAGCCTCAACAAGCTGATGCCGGTGGCTTCGGGGGGCATTCACGCCGGCCAGATGCATCAATTGCTCGATCACCTCGGGGAGGACGTCGTTCTGCAGTTCGGCGGTGGCACCATCGGTCACCCCATGGGCATCCAGGCCGGCGCCACCGCCAACCGGGTCGCGCTGGAAGCCATGATCCTCGCGCGCAACGAGGGCCGCGACTATCTGCACGAGGGGCCGGAGATCCTCGCCAAGGCGGCGCAGACCTGCACGCCGCTGAAATCGGCGCTGGAGGTCTGGAAGGACGTCACCTTCAACTACGAGTCCACCGACATGCCCGACTATGCCCCCACCGCCAGCGTCTCGATGTGAGGATCAGGATCATGCGCATTACCCAAGGCTGCTTTTCATTCCTGCCCGATCTCACCGACGATCAGATCTCGCGCCAGGTCCAGTACGCGCTCGAAAAAGGCTGGGCGGTGAACATCGAATTCACCGACGATCCGCATCCCCGCAACAATCTCTGGGAAATGTGGGGACTGCCGATGTTCGACCTGCGTGACGCCGCCGGCGTGATGATGGAGCTGAATGAATGCCGCAAGGTTTACGGCGATCGCTACATCCGGATGTCCGCGTTCGATTCCAGCCACGGCTGGGAGTCGGTGCGGCTCTCGTTCATCGTCAATCGGCCGAAACAGGAGCCGGGCTTCCGTCTTGAACGGCACGAAGCCGATGGACGCAAGATCCGCTACACCACGACATCCTACGCCGTCGATCGTCCCGAGGGCGCGCGCTATGGTGGCGCATGAACTCGCAAAGCCTTCCATCGGCCGTTTCGCAGAGTGAGGACAAAAGCCCGCCGCTCGAGCGGGTCGATCTGCGCCGCGAGTTCAACGAGGTCGGCATCGGCGAGGTGCTCGACCAGCTCGACCGCGAGCTGATCGGGCTGAGGCCGGTCAAGACCCGGATTCGCGAGATCGCCTCGCTGCTGCTGATCGAGCGCATCCGCAAGCGAATGAGCCTGACATCGGAGGTGCCGACCCTGCATATGTCGTTCACGGGAAATCCGGGAACGGGCAAGACCACCGTGGCGCTGCGGATCGCCAGCATTCTCCACAAGCTCGGATTCGTGCGCCGCGGCCAGGTCGTGTCCGTCACCCGCGATGAGCTGGTGGGTCAGTACATCGGCCATACCGCCCCGAAGACCAAGGAAATTTTGAAGAAGGCGATGGGCGGCGTGCTGTTCATCGATGAGGCGTACTACCTGCACCGGCCCGATAACGAGCGCGACTACGGCCAGGAAGCGATCGAGATCCTGCTCCAGGTGATGGAATCGCAGCGCGAAGACCTGGTGGTGATCCTCGCCGGTTACGGCGACCGGATGGACAAGTTTTTCGGCAGCAATCCGGGCTTCCGCTCCCGCATCGCCCACCACATCGACTTTCCCGACTATTCCGATGAGGAGTTGTTGCAGATCGCGGAGTTGATGCTGCGCGACATGAACTACAGGTTCAGCCCCGACGCGCGCCAGGCCTTCATCCGCTACATCGCTTTGCGCAAGACCCAGCCGCTGTTCTCGAATGCGCGCTCGATCCGCAACGCGCTCGATCGCATGCGGCTGCGACAAGCCAACCGCCTCGTCGCCGATCTCGACCGCGTGCTGAGCGTTGACGACATCATGTCGCTCGAGGCATCCGATGTGCTGGCCAGCCGGGTGTTCGCCAACGGTTCCACCGGGTGAGGCCGGGCTCCTGTCTCGACAGCGCGCTGGCCCGGTGAGAGTCCTCGGGCCGGATTGTGGTGCCTTCCGCGGTGAAACCGCTCGGGTAAGCTGCGAAGATCGCTCGGCAGGACAGGGCTGAGCATTTTTGACCGCCGCAGGCCGAATAGCCACTTTACCGGCAGTTCTTGAAATCGCAAAATCCCGAGGTGGTTCGGCGCGAAACGCTGCGCCATTGATCGATCGCGAGGTTTCGCAGACGACGGACAGATCCAGGGTGGCCGTTAGACATGCAGCAGAGAGATCCATATGAAATTCTGGGAGTTGCCGCTACGGCTTCCGCGGAAGATATTCAAAAGGCCTATCGCAAACTTGCGAAAAAGCTGCATCCCGACCTCAATCCGGGCAATGCCGAGGCAGAAGAGAAATTCAAGGAAATAGCTTCGGCCTACGGCCTGCTCGGCGATTCCGAAAAGCGCAAGAGGTTCGATCGCGGCGAGATCGACGCCGCAGGCTCGGAGCGGCCGCCGCAGCACTATTACAAGGACTACGCCGCCTCGGAACAGGATCATCCTTATGCCGACAATTCCGGCTTCGCGGACTTCATGGATTCGGACGACACCTTTGCCGAATTGTTGAGGCGGAGCGCCCGGGCGCAAGCCAACCGACGCGGGCACGATCTCGAATTCAGGCTTCCGATCGAGTTCATCGATTCGATCGCGGGCGCAAACAAGCGCCTGACACTGCCCGACGGCGATACGCTCGATGTGACGATCCCGCCCGGTGTCGTCGAGGGACAGGTGCTGCGATTGCGCGGCAAAGGTGCGCCGGGATCGGGCAAGGGCGGTGCAGGCGATGCTCTCATCGAGATCGAAATCAAGCCCGACCGATTCTTCACGCGTCACGGCGATGACATCCATTTGGAATTGCCTGTCACGCTCACGGAAGCCGTTCTCGGCGGCCGGATCAGGGTGCCTACGCCGACCGGTGCAGTCACGATGGCTGTGCCGAAGGGGTCGAATACCGGGACAGTGCTGCGGCTGAGGGGCAAGGGTGCACCCAGGCCTGCCGGTGGCCATGGCGATCAGCTGGTCAGGCTGAAGGTCATGCTGCCGAAGAAGCCGGACCCGGAGCTCGAGGCATTCGTTGCCGGCTGGGAAAACGGCAAGACTTACAATCCTCGCGAGGAGGTGGTGACATGAAGCTCAGCAAGCAGGAATTTCTGTCGCTCTCCGGCGTGGGGCATGAAACGCTGAACTCCTGGATCGCGGAGGAGTGGCTGATCCCCGGCGGTTCGTCCGCTGAAATGAGCTTTTCCGATATCGATATCGCCCGGGCGCGCTTCATCCGCGATCTCAAGATGGAGCTTGGGGTGAACGACGAAGCCGTTGGCGTGATACTCCATCTGGTCGATCAGCTGCATGGCATGCGCAGGACACTGAAGGAGCTGCGTGAAGTGGTTCGGACGAACTCTTCCGATTGAGCTTGCCCGTCAAGGCCGGTTTTATCCGGCCGCAAATTAGGGCCCGGTTTGGCTGGATCGGCGTCATAAGCACAATGGCGATGTGTCGTTTCACTGCATGGGCACCGGCGCGCGATCGGCTGATCCCCTCATGACAGACGGCGAGTCCCTGTTGACGGTCATGCTTTACGGTGTTGAAACGGCGCGGCCGCGCGCACCGGGAATGTCGATCATGTCGATGCCGGCTACCATATCGTCGGTCAGGCAGGCGAATTCGGAGTGGCGGAATGGAGCGCATCGAGAACAGGACATTCGACGAGATCAGGCTTGGAGACACCGCGAGCCTGGTCCGAACGCTCACCCAGAAGGACGTCGAGCTGTTCGCGGTCATGTCGGGAGACATCAATCCGACCCATCTGGACGACGTGTTTGCCAAAACCGATACCTTCCACAAGGTGGTGGCGCACGGCATGTGGAGCGGCGCGCTGATCTCGACGCTGCTCGGAACAGAGCTCCCGGGTCCGGGAACCGTCTACGTCGACCAGGCCCTGCACTTCCAGGGATCCATCGGCTTGGGCGACACGATCACGGTCACGGTGAAGGTGAGGGACAAGATCGAGCCAACGCACCGCGTCATCCTCGATTGCCGGGCGGTCAATCAAAACGCGGAGGAGGTCGTCACCGGGACCGCGGATGTCATCGCGCCGACCGAGAAGATATCTCGACCGCGCGCGATCCTCCCCGAGGTCGAGCTGCGGCAGAAGGGGCGGCGCTATCAGCTCCTGATCCAGATGACCCACGGTCTCGCCCCGATTCGCACCGCGGTCGTTCACCCGGTCGATGCGCCGTCGCTGCTTGGCGCCGTCGAAGCCGCCCGCATCAATCTGATCACCCCGGTGCTGGTTGGGCCGGAGGCCAGGATACGCGCCGCGGCCGCGCTGGCCCAGCTCGATCTGGCGCCATATGAGATCGTGTCGACAGAGCACAGCGAGGCCGCGGCAGCGCAAGCCGTCGCCATGGCCCGCGCCGGCAAGGTCGAGGCGCTGATGAAGGGGGCGCTGCACACCGATGAGCTGATGCACGCCGTCGTCGGCGGCGAATCGGGGCTGCGCACCGCTCGGCGCATCAGCCACGTCTTTGCGATCGATGCGCCCAGCTATCCGAGGCCGATCCTCATCACCGACGCCGCGATCAATGTCTATCCGACCCTGGCGGACAAGCGCGACATCATCCAGAACGCGATCGATCTGGCGCACGCCCTGCGGATACCGGTGCCGCGCGTGGCAATCCTGTCCGCGGTCGAGGTCGTCACGGAGAAAATAAAATCCACGCTTGACGCAGCGGCACTTTGCAAGATGGCCGATCGGGGCCAGATCACCGGCGGTATTCTCGACGGTCCGCTCGCC
This sequence comes from Bradyrhizobium sp., assembly GCF_049581145.1. Taxonomy (GTDB): domain Bacteria; phylum Pseudomonadota; class Alphaproteobacteria; order Rhizobiales; family Xanthobacteraceae; genus Bradyrhizobium. The sequence goes on along the minus strand of NZ_JBAURI010000493.1, from coordinate 809 downwards.
TTCGACAACGCGGTCTCGGCGGAGTCGGCCAGGACCAAGGGGATCGTCTCACCGGTTGCTGGTCGCGCCGACATCTTCGTGGTGCCGGATCTCGAGTCCGGCAACATGCTGGCGAAGCAACTCGAGTATCTCGCGGAGGCGCAGATGGCCGGCATTGTGCTCGGCGCGCGCGTGCCGATCATTCTGACCAGCCGCTCCGACGGAACGCTCGCAAGACTGGGATCTTGCGCGATCGCGCTGCTGCTGGCTCGTCACAAGCGAGCGAAACCGTGAGCGATTTAGCAGTGTTTGCTTAGTTTTGAACGGGCAGTGCTGCTGAGCCGCCAGACTTGGATGGATCATTGTAGCTCGGCGCGTCGTCGTATTGGGCGGTCGGCCGGCGCGGCGGTTGGGCCCAGCCCGGGACGGCGGCGAAGCTCGAGGCCACGTCTGGCGAAACAATGACATGATGGCGCGCGCGGTGGTGATGCTGCGTTGCTGCGCTGGCCGCATCACACAACGTCATCAACAGGCTCACGGCTAAAATAGAGCGCATCATGCTTGCTCCTATCGACCCATCGAGAGCGAACGGCCCCGGCCCGAGCCGTACGGGCTGGAAAGGGCGGCGGGCCGGGATCGGTTCTGCGGGTGCGCCGGGGGAGGATGCATCACCCGCGGGTCACCATGTGCGCATGGGCGGCCTTGGCCCCAAGCCGTCGCGGCTTCACGATCGGTCAAATCGGCGAGATCGTTGGTGACGTCCAATCGATCTGTCCGGAAAGCGCGCTAGTGGCGGCGGCTGCAACTTTCGCAACTCATTGACCTGTGGT
>NZ_JBAURI010000492.1:0-3017 GCF_049581145.1 Bradyrhizobium sp. | reverse complement strand
CCGCGCACCCTGTTCCGCGCGCCGCGGCACCCGTATACACGGCGGCTGGTTGCGGCTTCGCCGACGGCTGTGTCCACCATCGCCGATCTCGTCACGGAAGAGGAGAGAGCGCGGCACCCAGCCGTCGCGGTCGCCTCCAAGCCGCCGCCGGCGCCGGGCACGCCGCCGCTGCTCCAGGTGCAGAAGCTCGCCAAGCGTTTCGATCAGGGGCCAGCCGCGGTCGCGGACTTCTCGATGGCGATGAACGCCGGCGAGAGCGTCGGCCTGGTCGGCGAATCCGGGTCCGGCAAGAGCACCACGTCGCGGATGATCTGCCGGCTGATCGACCCGAGCGAGGGCGAGATCATCTTCGACGGCTGTTCGATCGGCCATATCCCGGCGCGCGAGTTTCATCGCTCGCCGTTCCGCAAGGACATCCAGATCGTGTTTCAGGATCCGAACGACAGCCTCAACCCGCGCTTCACCGCCTTCGACTGCATCGCCCACCCGTTGCGGCGGCTGGCCCGCATGCGCTCGGGCGACGCGCTGCGGCAACGGGTGAAAGAGTGCGCCGGGCGCGTCGGCCTGGCGCTCGAATTGCTGACGCGCTTCCCGCATCAGCTCTCGGGCGGCCAGAAGGCGCGGGTCGGCATCGCCCGCGCCATTGCCTGCCGGCCGCGCCTGTTGGTGCTCGACGAGCCCACGGCGGCGCTCGACGTCTCGGTGCAGGCGGTGGTGCTGCAACTGCTCGACCGGCTGCGGCGCGAGGATGACCTCGCTCTCCTGTTCGTCAGTCACGACCTCAACGTGGTTCGTATGATGTGCGACCGGACCATCGTGCTGCAGAACGGCCGCATCGTCGAGCAGGGCAAAAGCCGGGCCCTGTTCGACGACCCGCAGACCGCCTATACGCGTGAACTGGTTGACGCCGTGCCTCATATCGAGACCGGGCCGGTTGCAGGCGCGACCGACGAGCCGGGAAGGGCAGTGCGCGCTGCTCCCGGCGGTTAGACCGGTGACGGCGGCTTCACCGGTCGTTCTGCCGGGTCGCGGCGACCATGCGACCCAGGATCTCGTCGAGGATCGGCATCGAGGTCGCAAAGTTGAACCTGATAAACTGCGCGCAGCCGGGATCAAACGTCTCGCCGGCACTGAATCCGATCCGGGCCTTGTCGAGGAAGAATTTGAAAGCCGAGCTCGACAGCTTGAGGTCACGGCAGTCGAGCCAACCGAGATAGGTCGCCTCCGGCGCGTGGAAACGGATCTCCGGCGCTTCCGCGCCGAGCACATCCCTGACCCTGTTGCGGGCCTTGAGCAGATGGTCCATCACGGCATCGAGCCAGGGCTGGCCTTGCGTCCAGGCGGCAACGGTGGCGTCGACGCCGACGATATTTGCCGAGCCCGTCAGCTTGGCCGGGATGCGTTTGTGAAAACGGTCGCGTAGCCTTTCACTGCCGAACGCCACCAGCGCGCAGCGAAGACCCGGAATATTGAAGCTCTTGGTCGCCGAGTTGAGGGTCACGGTGCGGGCGGCGATCTCCGGTCCGAGCGAGGCGAATGGAATGTGCTGATGCCCGGGATAGACCAGGTCGGAATGGATTTCGTCGGAAATGACGACGAGATCATGTTCGATCGCGAATTGGCCCAGCGCCAGCAACTCATCGCGGGCAAAGACCCGGCCGGTCGGGTTTTGCGGATTGCAGAGCACGAAGATGCGGGTCCGCCTGTCCACCAATCTCGCCAGCTCCGCCATGTCGAAGACATGGCGGGCGCCGTCGTCGCGCATCGGCAGCGCCAGAAGCCTGCGCTCGGTCGTGGCGATGGCATCGCGGAATGGCGGATAGTTCGGGACCTGCAGGACAACACCGTCGCCGGGGTCCGAGAACGCCAGGATCGGCGCGTAGGTGCCCTGCACCAGGTCCGCCACCGGCAGCACGAGACCGGGTGAGAGCTCCCATCCAAAGCGGGATTTCATCCGCGTCGAGAAGGCATTGGCGACCAGCCGGTCCGCCCTGTCGCCGTTGCGCAAGGGATAGCCGTAGTCGCGATCCCCAACAATCCGCTCAATCGCCGCCTGGATCGGCGCGGCGACGGCAAAATCCATGTCCGCGACAAAGGCGGGAATCACATCCGCATCGTATTGGTTCCATTTGGCGTTGCGGCGCGCCCGCAAGGCGGCCTGGCTCAGCTCGAAGTCGATCGGTTCTGGGCTCGTCATGATCTGTTGCGCGCGGCTTTCATGTTTGGGATGGGGAAACGGTGTCGCAGACTATGCCAGATGGCAGGCCACCGCGCTGCCGTCTTCGAGCTTTCGCAATGCCGGATCGTCGGTTTCGCATTGCTTGACGGCGACCGGGCAGCGCGGGCTGAACCGGCAGCCACGCTCCGGAATGCCGTGTCCGACTTCCGCCTGGATGGAGAGAGCGCCGACACCGGTTCGTCGCACACCAGGAGCTTGGGGCGCAGCACCAGCGCCCTGGCAGCGCGTGGATCTTGAAAGCGTGCGCAGCATGACCCGGGCATCGCGCCGTTCGTCGCGCATTGATCCGGGTGTGACTGGCGGAGGTCAAACCGCCGTCACATCCGAGATAACGACCATCACGCCAGCGACGCGCGAACCTTCGCGATCAGCTCGGCGCGCGCCTTGCGGGCTGCAAGCGCCTGGTCCATTTCGACCTTGACGAACCTCACGGGCGTATTGGGCTGCAGCTGGCCGATCAGGTCCATGTCGGCCGAAATCACGGTGCCGACCATGAAGTAGCCGCCGCCCGAGACCGCGTCACGGTGCAGCACGATCGGCTCGGTGCCGCCGGGCACCTGGATCGAGCCATAGGGATAGCAGGCATCCGTGATGTTGGAGGGATCGGAACCGGCGCCGAACGGCGGCTCGCGCGGCACGAATTCGAGCGGCTTGCCGCCCTTGAAGCGGTAGCCGATCCGGTCGGCTTCCGGCGCGACCTTCCAGGTGTCGGCGAAGAAGCCCTGGCCGGCGGCCTCGGTGATGCGGTGCCAGTAGAGGCCGGGCATCACGCGCAGCT
>NZ_JBAURI010000491.1:0-1612 GCF_049581145.1 Bradyrhizobium sp. | reverse complement strand
ATGCTGGACATTGCGCGCCTGACCGGGACCGGCAAGTTCGTGGCCGAGAATCGAGGCTATTCCAACTCGGCCTGGGTGACCACGATCGAGTTCAACCAGCGCCGCGAGATCTTCAAGAAGCGTGAGGTACGCCAGGCGCTGATGTACGGCATCGACCGCCAGTTCATCGCCGATACGGTGTTTTTCGGCCGGGCGCACCCCTCGATCGGCGTGATCCATTCGTCGAACAGCATCTTCTTCACCAAGGACGTTCAGGATTATCCGTTTGACGTCAAGAAGGCCGCGAAGATGCTGGATGCGGCCGGCTATCCCGTCAAGAGTGGCTCGCGTTTTGGCATGAACCTGGTCTCGGCCGGCTGGTTCGAGGAGAACGACAAGATCGGGCAATACCTCAAGCAGGCCTTCGAGGATCTCGATATCACTGTCGACCTGGTCGTTCCCGATCGCGCCACCTCGCTGAAGCGGATCTATACCGACTACGACTACGACATCGCCGTGTCCAACAACAGCGGCAGCATCGAGCTGATCCCGTCCACGACGGAATACTACACCACGGATGGCATCGTGAAGGGCGCGGCCTTCCGCAATGCCACCGGTTATTCCAATCCGAAGCTTGACGAGATCGTCGCCAGGATGGCGGTCGAGACCGACGAGCCCAAGCGGATCGGCCTGGTCAAGCAGTTCGACCAGCTCGCCACCAGCGAGGCGCCGCTGCTGCCGATGGTCGATCTCGACCCGGTGACGATCGCTCGCACCGATGTCCGCAACCATTCGCTGACGGCGGACTTCATGGGTGAAAGCTGGGCGGAAGTCTGGCTCGATCGCTGAACGGAGAGCCCGCGTTGCGCCGCATCGTCCTTCGCCGCCTTGCGCAGATCATCCCGCTGATCCTGGCGGTGATCGTGCTCAACTTCGTGCTGATCCACCTCGCGCCCGGCAGCCTGTTCGACGTGATGACGTCGGAGCAGCAGATCACCGATCCTGCCATGCTCGATCAGCTTCGGCATACCTATGGCGTCGATCAGCCGGCCTGGATCGAGCTCGCGAAATACATCTGGTCGGTGCTGCGGCTCGATCTGGGCTTTTCCTATCGGCAGAACGCGCCGGTGCTTGACGTGATCATGGCGCAGTTGCCCGCGACCTTGATCCTGATGCTGGCGTCGACCGTGATCGCGCTATTGGTCGGAGTCACCGCGGGCGTATTGGCCTCCAGCAGGGTCAATTCGATCTGGGACAATCTGATCTCGCTCGTCGCGGTGTTCTTCTTCGCGGCGCCGAGCTTCTGGCTCGGCATCATGATGACCGTGCTGTTTGCGGTGAAGCTCGGCTGGTTCCCGGTGGGCGGCATGCGTACGATCGGGGCGGATAACGGCACGTTCGCCGATGCGCTTGATGTGATGCACCACCTGGTGCTGCCGGCAACCGCGCTCGGACTGTTCTATGCCGCGACCTATGCGCGGGTGATGCGGGCGTCCATGCTCGAGGTTTTCAAGCTCGATTTCGTCCGCACCGCGCGCGCCAAGGGATTGTCGCGCATGCGGGTCCTGCTGGCGCACGTGATGCGCAACGCGCTGCTGCCGATCGTGACGCTCTTGGGCCTGCAGCTTGGCAC
>NZ_JBAURI010000490.1:0-2147 GCF_049581145.1 Bradyrhizobium sp. | reverse complement strand
TGCCGATGTCGGCGTCCTCGAAGACGAGGCAGTCCTTGGGTTCGACTCCGAGGCGCTCGGCGGCTAGGAGGAAGGGGTCGGGAGCGGGCTTGGGGTGAACGTAGTCGCCGGCGCAGACGAGGGTGTCGAAGAGGCTGAGGATGCCCAAGGTTTCGAGCGAGCGGACGACGGACTCGCGAGTGCTTCCGGAGACTACGGCGAAGGGGAGGTTGCCGTGCTGGAGGTGGATCTGTTCGAGGACCTCGGGGACGGGGCGGAGCTGATCGATGAGGCCGTAGTAGAGGCTTTCTTTTCGATGAGCAAATTCTTCGATGGGGATCGCGAGGCCATCGCGGCGATTGAGTTCGGTGACGACGGCGTCGACGGGGCGGCCGCCCCAGGCGTAGAAGAGTTCCTCGGTGAAGGAGGTGCAGCCGTATTCGTGGAGGGCCTGGGTCCAGGCGATGAAGTGGATGGGCATGGAGTCGGCGATGGTGCCGTCGCAGTCGAAGAGGTAGGCCTTGAAGTCGCCTGCGGGGAGCGTGAGGGTCATAGACGTCCAGTTTACTAGGTGGGGGTCCTGCGCGGACGGCGAGGACCAAGAGCGACGCAACCCGGCTTGAGCGGCGCCTGGAGATGACGGAAAGTTCACGACGGCAGACATAGAGTTGGGTACGCTGCGCGCCGATAACGGAGCCAGAGGTATTCCTATGAACCTGCAAGCCATCAGTTCCGCTGTACACACTGCGATGTTGCCGGAGGCGCAGAAAGCTGCACCTGCTCCGGCGGCGTTGCCCAGCCCTTCGCCTTCGCCCACCGATACTGTCTCGCTGCGTTCTGCAGCACGGGCTGGATCGGCAGGAGGAGACGTTGATCACGACGGGGATGCCCACTAAGCCTCGCGGACGCATTGACCCTCGCCGCCGCACGAGCGGCGAGGGTCGACGAGGCGCCACGGGGTGAGCTGAATCGGTTGAGGGGTTGACGGAGGTCTTGAAATTTCCGCAGGGGGCCGGCGTTGCACGCGCGCAGCGTGGCTGGGCCATGGTCGAGATTCAGCGATTTACGTATCCCATTTACTTTTTCACCACGGAATTTGACAGGACACACAACCGCGCCGATTGATTTTTATTCCGAGGTTTGCAATCCAACCCATTCGGAAATACGTAGATCTTATGTCAGAGATCCGATAGCCAGCCCGCGACGAATGGATTGATCTGAGTCAGCGAACCGATCCGGCACGACACGCAGTAGTAGATCTGCGCGCAACGTTTACGAACGCCCAACCACAATCTGGCCGCACCGTGATGTCCCGCAGAGCCTTCTCTGCCGGGCAAACGCTATTTTGCGCGACAACGCCAAGACGTCCGTCGCACACCTAGCGAGTGCGCGCCGATCGTTGCCCCAAGGCACCATCAGGAGACGCACCGTGAAGACAATCGATTCCCTCGTTGAAAAGGCCCTTTCCCGGCGAACTTTTATGGCCGGAGCGGGCGCAGTGGCAACCACCGCTGCAATGGCCGGCTGCAGCAGTAGCTTTACCCCAGGTAAGGGCTATGTACCCCCAACCTCTTATACCGACGCCGACGTATTGAACTACGCGCTGAACCTGGAGTACCTGGAGGCGCAGTTCTATTTGTATGCGGCGACGGGCGCGGGGCTGGCGAGTACGGACACCGCGGCGCCCTCAGGCTATACCGGCACATACACGGAAGGAACCGTGACGGTGGGCGAAGCAGCCCAGGTTCCGGGACTGACGCAGGCGCAGCAGGAGATTCTGAACGAGATCGCGTTTGAGGAACAGACGCATGTGCAGTTTCTGCGCAGCGCGCTGGGATCGGCGGCGGTGCCGATGCCGTCGATTGATCTATCGTTCTTTGGGCCGCTGGCAGTGGCTGCCGGGATCACGACGGCTTCGACGGGAACGGGGTCGTTCAATCCGTTTTCGAGCTTCGACTACTTCCTGGTGGGCGCATTCATCTTCGAGGATGTAGGGGTAACGGCCTACGCGGGCGCAGCTCCCCTGATCAGCCCGGCGGGCGTTACTTCGGGATTGCTAACGGCTGCGTCCGGCATTCTTGCAGTGGAGGCGTACCACGCGGGGTATGTGCGGACGTCGCTAACGGGACGCGCGATTGCGGCAGGATCGGCATCGGCGTATCCGTACC
>NZ_JBAURI010000489.1:0-6274 GCF_049581145.1 Bradyrhizobium sp. | reverse complement strand
TGTCCGCGGCGAAGGCTGAGCTTGAGGCGCAGGCAAGCACGGTTGCCATCGCGGCGGCTTTGCGCGCCCGGCGCATGATCGCGGCCATCGCGCTGCCGCGAGCTCGACGTGGTTGGTGGGAGTGATTGGTAATTATTTCCCAGTCGGGATCGAATTTGAAAGTCTTGCGCATGGCGCACGCTCCGCAAATCCGGATCGAGTCATGAAGACTCGAATCCAGGGCATGACGAACTGACGATGTGGGTTGAGGAAAGACGTCAGATCGCCTGCGGAGGACCGCGGGCTTGAGAGTTCGAGCCGGTGCGTGCAGTAGAGAAACGTAGCACGTGATGGCGCCATGCCACTCGTTCGGCTTCACGATAGGGGTTCGCGAACGTCGCGACCGGCGGCGGATCGATGGACGTGATTGCATGCAACGCGCAGCAGGCGAAACAAGCGCCGTCATGAAGGGCGCCGCGGCCCTGATCGGATTGCCCAGGAGAGGAATCCGGGCTGCCGTGGCAGATTATATTAGTGCCAAGCGGATCTGAGGCTGCCGCGAAGGTGACCCATGAGGCCGCGATCGGCGCCAGGATCTGAATGATCAGCGCGGTCAGGATGACCGGAAGAAATCTGTGCAAACGTCGCCGCATTGGCGCCCCCCAAACGACCCATTATCACCGGCGAAATTCAAAGTCGAGGCGAGTATGAGGCCGCCACGCGATGAGACGAGGCAGGTGTGGCTTTGAAGTCGAAGGACGGCCGGTTGTCTTGATAGTGGCGATACGGCGAATCCCGATCTCGGGTCGGTCGCACCTCCGCTCCGGTTTCAAGCTCAAACCGACGAAGGTGACCACAACCACGGGCTGGCCGCATCGGCACTATCAACGACGCGCGCGGCTCCGCATCCGGCCGCCGGGCAGCTCTCTGGCGCCGCCCCGTCAGCCCGCGAGATGGGCGCGATGAGCGCATTCGCGGAAAAGAACTGGGACTCGAAAAACTCCAGGCGGAGCACTGTTCGGATACACTGGTCTATAGAAAGTCCTGAAGCTCAACTCAGCCGGGCTGGTTGCTCGTTTCGCGAACTCGGCGATGACGAGGTGATCGGCCTACTCAGGGGCCTGGAGTCCGGGAGACGCGATCCACGCCTCAAGACGCGCGGCAGCCTCGCATTCACGCGCTCTGCTCAGAAGGAACTCGCGCTGCCGTCCAGGTGGCGTCTGAAGTGCGCGTTCACGGTCGAATTGCGCAGAGCATCTCAAGCGCTCCTGGAGCGTTTTCGTCTGTTTCACCCGGTTGCGCTTCTTTATCGTCGGCATGCCCTGCCTTCAGTACTACAGCCCCGGTTTGCCGTGCTGGCGTCAGGAACTGGCTTGAAACCCGGCCCATATTTCGCAGTGTACGTGCTGGCCGAAGTCCTATCGTATCTTTTGATACGCAAACCACCGAGAGCTGCCGACCATGCCCGACGCCGATCGATGCGGCGATCTTCCGGGATGGCCCACTTGTCCGCGGGCTTGTCTACCGTGCCGAAGCATCCGGTGTGACGCAGGAGTCGCGATCAGACCGGCCAATGGGCTGACACACTCGGCATGAGGTTGCGACCGTTCCTGGGCGCCTCGCACGCCGCATCAGCGCGATATTTCTGCCAAATCGCTCGGTTGCTTGAGGGTCGAATGAAATTCCCGCTTCTGCTCCTCGTAAAGCAGGCGAAGGAGTTCGATCCCCTCACTGGTGAGCGCAGCCGAAGAGCACGCCGGGGCGCTCCGAGCCCACGCGAGACGTTCATCAAGCGCTTTGCATTTCTCGCACATTGCTCCGCTCCGCCACGAGGGCGACAACAACTCGTTCGGTTGAAACGTTCCTGGTCAGGTAAAATTGTGTGTAAGTCGTGAGCGCGTCACGTGTCGCGGCCGAAAAGCCCTTCTGATCCTGGCGAGGCGGATTTGGCCTTGCGGGCGCTGACCCGCAAAATGTACCTTCCAATCGCGCAGCTTGGAACCCCCGGCCGCCGCGAAACGTTGGCCATAGTTCGCCCAGATTGCATAGAGCCGTGAAGCACAATTTAACCCAATCGGTAACAGACGCCGGACTTTATCAGATCGAGGACGTTTTTCCTCGGGTGGATGATGGTGCCTTCCCTGTCAAGCGTATCGTCGGCGAAGCAGTTGAAGTTTGGGCCGATATCTATCGCGATGGTCACGAAATTACGTCCGCGGCCTTGGCATGGCGGCTGGAGACGGACCAGGAGTGGCAGCGTGTACCCATGGCGCTTCATGCCAACGACCGCTGGATGGGAGCCTTCACGCCGACTGCTCCTGGCCGCTACATATACGTTATCGAGGCCTGGACGGATGAATTCGCAACATGGCGTCACGGCTTTGAACTTAAACGCAAGGCGGGCAGCGACCTTCCGGTGGACGCCATCGAGGGCGCGGGGCTGCTCACCAGGGCGCAGGCGGGAGGCCGCCAGGCTTCAGCCGTCATCATCGCTTCCTGTCAAGAGTTCCTGAAAGACCGGCGAGCCGAGTCGCTACTGTCTCGCGAATTGCTGTCTGCGATGCAGGAGGGGCAGCGGCGCCTCGACCTGACATCTTCAAAGAACTTTCCCTTGATGGTCGACAGGCCCCGCGCGCGCTTCGGATCCTGGTACGAGATGGTTCCAAGAAGCCAGGGCCAAATTCCCGGGGTTCACGGCACCTTTCGTGATTGCATTGCGCGGCTTCCCGATGTCGCCGCGATGGGTTTCGATGTTCTCTACTTCACGCCGATCCATCCGATCGGCGAAAAGAATCGGAAGGGCCGCAACAACGCCGTGTCCGCCAGCGAAGGCGATCCGGGCAGCCCCTATGCAATTGGGTCCCCCGCGGGTGGTCATGATGCGATCCATCCGGAACTCGGGACGCTTGACGATTTTCGCGACCTGGTCGAGGCCTGCCATCAGCACGGGATGGAGGTCGCGCTGGATTTCGCGGTGCAATGCTCGCCGGACCATCCGTGGCTGACAGAACATCCGCAGTGGTTCAATCGCAGGCCAGATGGCTCGATGCGCTATGCGGAGAATCCGCCAAAAAAGTACGAGGACATCGTCAATCCCGATTTCCGATGCGAGGACGCCGGCTCGCTCTGGAATGCATTGCGCGACGTCATCCTGTTCTGGGTCCAGCAGGGCGTCAAGATCTTTCGCGTCGACAACCCTCATACCAAGCCATTGCCATTCTGGCAGTGGCTGATTCACGAGGTCCAGCTCAAGCATCCGGATACGATCTTCCTGGCTGAGGCCTTTACGCGTCCAAAGCTCATGAAAGGATTGGCCAAGCTCGGCTTCACGCAGTCATATACCTATTTCACGTGGCGAACCCAGAAATGGGAGCTCGAACAATATCTCCGCGAGCTCGTTGATTACCCCGAACGCGAATTCTATCGTCCGAATTTCTTCGTCAACACGCCGGATATTCTGCCGTTCCATCTGCAGGGCGGCGAAAGCTGGATGTTCAAGGCGCGCGTGGCTTTGGCCGCCACCCTGTCGAGCAGCTACGGGATTTACAGCGGGTTCGAGCTTCTTGAACATGAGCCGATTCCCGGCAAGGAAGAGTATCAGGATTCCGAGAAATACGAGATCAAGGTCCGCGACTGGAACAGGCCGGGCCACATCAAATCGTATATCGGCGAATTGAATCGCGCGCGGCGTGCCAATTCTGCCTTGCAGCAAACCAGCAATCTGCGGTTCTTGAACGTCGATGACGGCAATGTCATCGCCTATGTCAAGACATCGGTAGACCGCGCCAACGCGGTGATCGCGGCAGTCGCCCTGTCACCCGACCACCGCGAAGTCTGGTTGCCGCTGGAAGGTACCCATGTCGACGTTGGCAACGAGCGAAGGCATATTGCGGCAGTCGAGAATATCCTGACCGGCGAGCGTTACCCGCTGGATTGGGGCGGCCTACGCGTCCGAATTGATCCCTCGCGCGATCCTGCCATACTCCTGCGCGGCCTGGCATAGGTAAATCGATGACCACGTGGCGCCAGCCAGCTCAGCAAGATCGACTTGAGATCACGGGCGGGCCAGACTGGATGATGGTCGCCGAAGTGCGAAGCGAGTTGGAGCGCCGCATCCTTCCCAGGTACCTGTCCCGCGCGCGCTGGTTTCCGGCCAATGACCCGGGCTCGATTGTGCCTGTCATCATCATCGTGATTCCCTTTGACAAAGCGGGCGACGAAGGTCCATGGCTCGTCCTGTTCGAGGACTCTCATGACGGTCAGACGAGCCGATACCTTCTGCCGCTAGGGATCAGTTGGGGAGCCAAGCGGCACTCCGATAGCAATGCGATTGCGATCGTCTGTGAAAAAGGCAGAGAGGGAACGCTGCTTGATGCCGCAACCGACAGCGCCTTTGTCGTTCGGCTTCTGGACCGGCTAACCGGCACGCGGTCTATCGATCAGAAACACCTTCCCCGGCTGGAATTTCAATCGGCCAGGACTGCCGAGACGAGAAAACCGGAACCGCTGCAAGTCGTTCCCATCAAGACGGAGCAGTCCAACAGCACGTCCGTCGTGGATCACCGCAGTGTTGTAAAAATCTACCGCAAGCTCCAATCCGGTATCAGCCCGGAAATCGAAATGGGGCGCTTCCTGACGGACGTTGCACATTTTCGCAATATTCCGGCACTGCACGGCAGTGTCGAACTGATCGACAAAGACGAACCGACGGCTCTGGCCGTCGTTCACGCATTCATCCCAAATCAGGGCGATGCCTGGTCTGTTTCGTCCACCCGCATCGATCGGCTTTTGCACTCGCTGGAAGCGGGTGATGTCGCGCCCGGAGAGAACCCCTGGCAAGCCTACTGTCAACATATCGAACAGGCCGGAAAACGGGTCGGCGAAATGCACGTTGCGCTCGCCAGTCGACCGGATCTTCCGGAATTCAGACCCGAACCAATCGCTCGCGACGATGTCGTTCAATGGACAGCCGACATCCTGCGCCGCGCCTCTCGCATTGCGCGAGACCTGAAGAAAATATTGCCGACGATGGCAGGCGAGGATCGGTGCGCCATTGAACAGGTCCTGGTTCAAATCCCTTCGCTTGAGGATCATCTCACCGAGCTTACGTCCCGAAGTATCAATGGCCTCAAGATTCGACACCATGGAGATCTGCACCTTGGCCAGATGCTGGTTGCCGAAAACGACATTTATATCATCGATTTCGAGGGTGAGCCGTCGCGGCCCCTGCCGGAGCGACGCCGGAAGGCGCCGGCTGCCCGAGACGTGGCCGGGGTCATCAGGTCGATCGACTATTCCTTCATGTCGGCCTTTCAGCGGCGGTCCCCAGGGAAGCAAAAGGAGCTTTTGCGTCCCCTCCTCGATGAATGGCGCAACCGGGCAACAGAGCTGTTTATCGCTTCCTATCAGCAAGCAATCGGTCAGGCCGCATTCTGGCCCGAACGCGCCGCCGCGATCGAGATGCTCGAGTTTTTTCTTCTGGAAAAGGCAATCTACGAAATCGAATATGAATTGGCTTACCGGCCGAGCTGGCTTGCCGTGCCACTGGGCGGCGTGAGCAGGATCTTGGCAAGCGCGCAAAGACCAGCGGCTGAAATCCCTGCCGAGGCTTATGCAATCGTCGAAGGGCGGCACTCCGATCCGTTCCAGTATTTGGGCATTCATGCGGTTGGCGGAAAAATGGAGGTGCGCGCGTTCCTGCCGGGCGCATCGAGCGTAGAGGCGATCGGCGACGATGGCCATGTTGCGAGGATGTCGCGCATTCTCGATGCAGGCCTGTTTGCCGGCGTCATGACCGGAAAGTCGCAGCGCTATCAGTTGCGCGCGCAATTCGATGGCGACGTCGTTCTGCTCGATGACCCCTACCGGTTTCCGCCGGTCCTCACGGATTACGACCTTTACCTGCTGGGCGAAGGTACTGACCGAAGGCTGTACGACAAGCTGGGCGCGCATCCGATGGCGCTTGATGGCGTCGAAGGAACCGCATTCGCCGTGCTGGCGCCAAATGCGCGGCGGGTCAGCGTGGTCGGCGACTTTAATTTCTGGGATGCGCGCCGTCATCCGATGCGCTTGCGCGGCGCCGGCTATTGGGAGCTGTTCGTCCCGCGCGCCAGACCCGGCGACCGCTACAAGTTCGATATTGTCGGAGCCCAGGGCGAACACCTGCCGATGAAGGCTGACCCGGTCGCTTTCGCCGCCGAGTTGCGGCCCAAAACCGCATCCATCGTGTCCGATATGGCGAAGCTGCCCCGTCCGCGGTCGGCACCGCATGGCGTCAATTCGCGCAGCGCCCCGA
>NZ_JBAURI010000488.1:0-9284 GCF_049581145.1 Bradyrhizobium sp. | reverse complement strand
TGTGAGTGGAGCGCCAACGTGCGGGCGTTTGGCCTGTCACACGTTTGAAGACCGTCGAAAAGTAGGCCTGCGAGGAATATCCTGCATCGAGCGCGATCTCCGCGATCGGATTGTCGGTCTGCGAAAGCGATGATTTCGCGTTGTCGATGCGTTGGTGCGTCAAATATTCATGCGGACGATATCCCGTGGCGACCCGGAACTGTGCCGCAAAGTGCATCCGTGAAAGGCCGGCAACGTTGGCGAGGTCCATCAAGCTTATTGGGCGCTGCAAGTTCAGCTTCACGTACTCTTCAACGCGCCTGATCCGCCATTTTGCCAAGGCGCTGATCTTCGTCTGCGGACGCTCGAACTGGGCGATGTGCATTGCCAGCGTTTGCGCGACGCAACGCGCGAACCGACGATCGACGCCGTCGCGCGTTTCGATCAGCGCCTTGGCAAGGTGCTCGACGAACGGGCTTCGCAGGAGAACGAAGTCATTCAGACGCCCGGCGGAGGCGGCTCGCGGGCCTGAGAAGAAATCCACGGGTATCTGCAGGTGCAGGAAATCGAACGGCGTGTCGAAATGGGCCTTCAACGCCTGCATCGGCGCGCTCACATACAGCGAACCCACCGACATGATGCCGTCAAAGATCGTCACGTTTCCTCTCGCCAGCCGGAGCCGGGTGGTCCTGAGGGCGATCGCCACGAAATAGCGGTCGGGCGGTGATATCGCCTCCGCCTGCGGGCCAAGATTGTCCCGATCGGTCCATCGCGATATCGCGATGTCGTCGTCTGCCGCGGTCATGCCGCGGTTCGGCTGACGCCATCGTAGTTCCTGTGGAAGCGGCATCGCCTCATCTGATTCCCGTGGGTCGGTATCGACCGCCGCCCAGATATGTTCCGTCACGTGATCAAGCATTGGTGCCTCCGAGATCAATTGACGTCGTTCGACAAGCGCTCGCGTCAAATTACGTTTGATGGAAGGATACGTGACCGGGACATCCAACGCTCATTGTATGAACTAAGAGCCCGTTAAGTCGTGTAAAGCGGTTCAATACGCGGCGGCGGCGATCGACATTCGCGCAGATTTACGAGTCTTTACGTCTCGGATGACGCAACGTCAGCTAGGCTTCACCGCCAGCGCGTCGGATCCATGGAGGCGGCAATGTCGAGCAGATGTAACCATCTTCACCTCGTCAGGACGGTCACGCCGAGTGCACGAGGCTGTGAGGAATGTCTGAAGCTGGGCAGCTGGAGGATGCATCTGCGGAGTTGTCGTGTATGTGGGCATGTCGGCTGCTGCGACGAATCGCCGAACAAGCACGCGACCGCGCATTTCCATGCAAGCGGGCATCCGGTCATCGAAGGTTACGACCCGCCGGAAGGGTGGGGGTGGTGTTACCTCGATGAGATCTTCATCGATCTGCCTGGAAACCGCGCCGCAGCTCGGCCCAATACCGCGGCTCGTCGAATAGATGGATCCGGCGCGGCGATTTTCTTAGAGGAGGCAAGGTTGAAGATTTTCATCATTGGCATCGCCGGTCAGACCGGCTTTCGGCTTGCGCGGCAGCTCAGGAAGCGTGGCGAAGAAGTCGACGGGCTCTATCGGCGCCCGGCGCAACGCGAGGCGCTCGGCACCATCGGCGTCACGGGGACACTTGGCGATCTTGTGCAGATCGATGCCAGGCAATTGGCCGACGACATCAAAGGAAATGATGTGATCGTTTTCACCGCGGGTGCCGGAGGAAGCGATAGCGATGCGATGATCGATGCCATTGACGGCGACGGCGTGACCAAGTCGATCACGGCAGCGCAATTGGCCGGCATCAAGCGCTTCGTCCTGGTTTCGGTATTTCCGGAAGCCGGTCGCGGAGAGGATTGGGGCGAAAGCTTCGAACACTACATGAGGGCCAAGAAGCAGGCCGATGTGACGTTGGCGCAGGCTGACCTCGACTGGGTGATCTTGCGTCCGTCCACGCTGACGGACCTGCCTGGCGTTGGAACGGTCAGTCTCGGTCCGGCGCAGCTCCATACGGAGGTGAGCCGCGATGATGTCGCGGCGACGATCGTAGAATTGATTGACACGCCGACGATCCGGCGCACGATCCTGGAGCTGACCGGCGGCACGACACCGATTGAGTGTGCCGTCGCGATCCAGGCGAGAAGCTGAGCCAGCGCTGATGGCAGCGCTGGCCGGTTTGGCGGTGCCGATCGTCATGATGTTGGTTACCGATCGATCGGTAGCGGCGCATTCGGCGCGACCAGCTCGGCCTTTCGCAGGTCGTGCCAGAAATCATCCGGAATCTTGGTGTTGAGCGCCGCGTGATCCTCAAGGATGCGATCGGGCCGGCTGGCGCCGGGAATGACCGCGGCGGATGCCGGATGCGCCAGCGAGAACTGCACCGCAGCCGCCTTCACGGGAATCGCATATTTGGCGCAGAGCGCCTTGATCTTGCCGACCTTGGCGGCGATCGCCGGTGGTACCGGCCCATATTCAAAATGCGCGCCACCCGCGAGTACGCCGGAACTATAGGGGCCGCCGATGACAATATCGACTTTCTTGCGCTGCGCCTCCGGCATCAGCCGTTGCAACGCCCGCTCATGGTCGAGCAGCGTGTAACGTCCGGCCAGAAGTGTCGCATCCGGCTTCGGCTCTGAAAGCTCCAGCAGAAGTTCGACCGGTTCCACCTTGTTGACGCCGAGGCCCCAGCCCTTGATGACGCCTTCGTCGCGCAATTTGTCCAGCACCGGGAACGCGCCGGTTCGGGCGCTCTCGAACATCGCGAGCCAGCGGTCGCCGTAAAAATCCTGCGCGATGTCATGCACCCACACGAAGTCGATGCGATCGACGCCCAACCGCTTGAGGCTGTCTTCGATCGATCTCTTCGTCCCGTCGGCGGAATAATCCGGAACGATCTTGTTTGGCAGGCCGTGTGCGAAAACGTCGCCTTTTTCGCCCTGGTCCCTGGCGGCGGGATCTTCGATCTCGTCGAGAATCAGACGGCCGACCTTGGTGCTCAGGACATAGCCGGCGCGCGGGTGCCTGGCGAGAACTTTGCCAAGGCGTATCTCAGCCAGACCAGCCCCGTAGAAGGGCGCAGTGTCGAAAAATCGCGTGCCAGCGTTCCAGGCCGCATCGACCGTGGCGAGTGCTTCCTGCTCGGGAATGTTGCGAAACATGTTGCCGAGCGGTGCCGTGCCGAAGCCGAGTGGACGCGCCAGAAGTGCATCCCTGATCCTCATGGATTGTCTCCGTATGTTGTGTCTTAGGCCTGCAATCTCCGGCGATCGATAAGGCCGAGATTGTCGGATAAAATGCTAACCGATTGATCGCGGGCCGCGCCTCAATCGGTAGCAATTCCAATAAATCGATGTTGTCGCGATCGTTGCTTGAAACCTTGCCTGGCGATGCGGGCTTTATGTCTTTTTACAGGTGGCCTTGCGCAGGGTGATCTAGGCTTTTGGAAATCCGCCGCGAGAAGTCTGCATTTGCGACTGCCGGCCGGTGGGCCGGCCACATGTCGGCCCAAACCCGTTCCACTAGTTCCGGAGACTGACGATGACCGATACAAGCACTCCCGTTTGGTTGATTACTGGCTGTTCGACCGGATTCGGTCGCGAGCTGGCGCAACGTGTCCTTCAGCGCGGCTGGCGCGCGATCGTTACCGCACGCAAGGCCGCGCAAGCCACCGATCTCGCCAGTGTAGCTGGCGATCGGGCATTGGCGCTCGCGCTCGATGTCACGAAGCCTGAGGAGATCGACACCGTCGTCAAGGCAGCGAGGGAGAAGTTCGGCCGCATCGATGTGCTGGTGAACAATGCGGGCTACGGCTACCAGAGTACGGTCGAGGAGGGCGAGGAGACGGAAATTCGAGCCCAGTTCGACACCAATGTATTCGGCCTGTTCGCCCTTACCCGCGCGGTGCTTCCGGTCATGCGCGCGCAGCGCAGCGGCAACATCATCAATATCTCGTCGGTCGCCGGCATCGTCGGCTTTCCCGGCTCCGGCTATTATGCGGCGTCCAAGCATGCGATCGAAGGCTGGTCGGATTCGCTGCTGGCGGAAGTCGAGCCGCTTGGTATCGGCGTGACCTGCGTCGAGCCCGGTCCGTTCCGCACCGATTGGGCCGGGCGTTCGCTGAAACAGACCCCCAACAAGATCGTCGATTATGCCGTGACCGCCGGCAGCCGGCTCGCGCGCACCAAGCAGGTCAGCGGCACCCAGGTCGGCGATCCCGGCCGCGCCAGCGACATCATGATCACACTCGCCCAGCAGCCGAAGGCGCCCGCTCGCCTTGTGCTGGGGGCCTGGGGTTTTGACCAGGTGGTGAGCGTGATGGAGGCGCGGCTGGAGGAAATCCGCCGCCAGAAGAATATCTCGCTTTCGGCCGATTTTCCGAAGAAGTAACCGCGAAGGGAGGCATCGCCGGCGATGCCTCCCTTCGATCCTGTGCTTGGCACTTTCAATGTGGAAAGCGTACGATCGTCGTCGTCCCGGATGGTCCCGATTGCGAGTCGATCGTTCCTCGAAGGCTGGCCGCCAGTTCCTGGACAATCGAAAGTCCTCGGCCCATTGTCGGGTTCAGGGCTGCTTTTCCGTTGTCCCTGACCGAGCAAACCACCGATGAGTCGGTCGGATAGATATCGATGTGGATCTTTCCGGGCTTGCCGTCGAACGCGTGACGCGCGGCGTTCGTCAGCAGCTCGAACAGGATCATCCCAAGCAGCCAGCACTGTTCGGACCTCATGATCAAAGTGTGCAGCGACAACGACAGTTCGATCTGCTGTTGCTCCAGCTTCGAGCGGCTCACGGCGCGACAGAGACGGTAGATGTAGGTGGATATATCGATGGCCGTGCTGTAATCAGGCGGTTGAAGCGAATTCTGGATGCCGGCATAGCTCTCGAGACGGTCGACGACCTTCTTGAGCGACGTCCCGGCTTCATCATTTTCGCATCGGCGCGCGGCCAGCGAGACGAGGCCGATCGCGCACGCCAACTCGTTGTTGGTACGGTGCAGGAATTCCCGCAGCAGGAGTCGTTCCGCGATCAGACCTCGCCGGGAAACGATCAAGTCCGGCTCGCCGGACTGGACGGGCTCGAGCTCCTGGCGGTTTGTATCGCAATTGCGCATGATACGTATCCACGCTTGCTTGAGTGGGAGGATGGTTGGCAGTGACAGCCTGGCTTGTTGGTATCAGCCCGGCCGTCCGGTCTTATAGAGGAACCAGATCCGCCGTTCGGTCTGGTCGATCCAGTTTTCGAGAACGCTTGCGGTTGCGACATCGCCGCATTGGTCGCACAGCTCGTGGACGCGACGCATTTCCGATGTCAACTGCTGATTGTCGCTTCTCAGTTCCGCCAGCATATCCTGGGGCGTGACGAACTCGCCGTCGTTATCCAGCAGACGTTGCTCGCGCTTGATGTGGCCGATCGAGCGTATCGTGGTGCCGCCGATCTTGCGGGCACGCTCCGCGATATCGTCAGTCATCGCGAAAATCTGCTCGGATTGCTCATCCAGCAGCAGATGATAGTCGCGAAAGTGGTGACCGGACATGTGCCAGTGGAAGTTCTTTGTCTTCACGTATAGCGCGAAGACGTCGGCCAGGAGGGCTCGCAACGCCGCGGGGATGTCCCGTACGGCATTGGATTGCAGATCGGTCGGGCTCTGAAGCTGCGGACGCACGGCTGGTGTGGTCATGTCTTTCCTCCGATGATGTGGCCTCGGCCGGCTTGCCGAGGCCCAGGTTCGGTTGCTCGGATCAACCCCGGATGAAGTCGAGAAGGTCCTTGTTGATGACGTCGGCATGGGTCGTGAGCATGCCGTGCGGGAATCCGGGATAGATCTTGAGCGTGCCGTGCTTGAGGAACGTCATCGAGCGCAGAGCCGCGGCCTTGTAGGGAACGATCTGGTCGTCATCGCCGTGCATAACCAGCGTGGCGACATCGATGCGCTTCAGGTCGTCGCTCAGATCCGTCTCGGTGATGGGCTTGACGCCGTCATACTGCGCCTTACTGCCACCCATCATGCCCTGGCGCCACCAGTTCTCGATGACACCTTCGAGCGGCTTGGCATTCGGGCGGTTGAAACCATAGAACGGGCCCGAGGGAACGTCGCGGTAGAACTGCGCGCGGTTGTTGGCGATGCCATTCCGCAGCCCGTCGAGTACCTCGAGCGGCAGTCCTTCGGGGTTGGCCTCTGTCTTCAGCACCAGAGGGGCAACCGCAGACATCAGCACGGCCTTGACCACTCGACCTTTTCCATGCCGCGCCACGTAACGGGCGACGACGCCGCCGCCGGCGGAGTGCCCGATATGCACCGCGTCGCGCAGGTTCAGATGATCGACCAGCACCGCGACGTCGGCGGCATAATGGTCCATGTCATGGCCATCCGACACCTGGCTGGAGCGGCCGTGGCCGCGACGGTCATAGGCAATGACCCGATAGCCGTGCTGAACGAAAAACAGCATCTGGGTATCCCAGTCGTCCGCACTGAGTGGCCAACCGTGGTGAAACACGATTGGCTGTCCTTCGCCCCAATCCTTGTAGAAGATCTTGACGCCGTCTCTAGTGGTGACCCTATCCATGTAGATATTCTCCGTCGAGGTTGAACGTTGTGGCTCAGCTAAGGCGACGTCCGCTGCAAAGGTTGGCATGGCTGCAGCCGCCGCGACGCTCAGGCCGTGAGTCAGGATTTCGCGACGCGTCTTGTCAGTGCAGCAAGGCGTGGAAGAAGTAGTCAACGTAACGCTCCCATTGTTTGAGATCTTCGGCATAAACGCGAGGGCATCATTCAACACAGGCTCCCAGCGCCGTCGAATTAAACGATGTTAAACGGTGAAATCGCGGTAAAATCGGTAACTATCTTGAGGCGCTCTATGCGAGGCCAGCGCCGGTCAGCCCCATGAGTTGCGGCGACGAGCACACCGTTGCCTTGGCGCGGCGGTCGCACTTTGGGAAATCGATCTTGCTCGATCGACTGATGCGCGTCCCGGATGTTCACTTGTCCCGTGCGCCGATGGTCGGTTGGAACCCGCCGATGCCGCACTGTGAGTTTCGCGGGGACGTGATAGTCACGTAGAAGTCGTCGCGTGTCTCCAAGAGACTCCCGCAACCCTTTGAAGATCGGGTGCCGGACTTTCGCTTCGGCGGACCTGGCCCGGTACTCGATTTCGGCGAGCAGTTTCGGCTCGGTCCAGATTCCCTTGTGCGCGATCCGCTTCGCGAAGGCCTGCGTCTTCCGGACTAGCGGCGTCAGGCGTCTCCAGAGATCGGCGGCTGAGACCTTGTCGAAGCCATGGTCGACCTTGCCAGCGTAGAGCGGGTTGCTGCCCATGGGTTTTGGCGGCGGCTTTCGCAGCCGCAATTTCTTTCGCTCTCGCGCCCGCCGCGGACGCAAAGGGCTGCATTAAGGGCGCCATCGTCGGCAGTGTCGCCGGTCACATGGTGGGACATGGCAAGCTTGGCGCCGCGGCAGGCTGCGTCGTCGGCCACCATGAAGCGAACAAGGCGGACAAGGCGAACGCCCAGGCTCCCTCGGGTCGAAGTGATCCCGATCGGTCGGGTGACGCCGGATCAGAACGAGTTCGTTCTTCCGCCTGAAGCGCCTCGTTGGCAAAACTCAAAATATAGGATCACGAATGTCAGCAAACTACGGCGATCTGGTCGACCGGATGGCGAATAAGCATTCGGTTTCGCCCGGCGGTGGTGCAGATCGCGTTCGCGGCGCTCCGGAGCGGAGACGGCCGGATGGACCAGTTCAGCCACGCCGACTTTGGAGGGATGTCGCAGTGGTCGCTGGGCATTACGATGGTCGCCGACATGTTCAATACGCAACTCTAGGCCAAGCTGGATGCATTCTGCAGCGATATCGCGGCCCGTCTTGAAACGGAAACAGCCGGCGGACACGTGCGGAAGCGGAGGTCAGCTACCGTTCGCCGAGCCGATCGGACGACTGCTGGCCGACCGGATCGGGGAGGCCAGCCGCTGTCGGTGCGCAGAACGATCTTTCCCGACACCGGGCGGCTGACCAATACGTCTTTCGCAAGACAGGCGACGAATGACGCGTAGTCGCTCTCGCAAAGCGGCCGGGCATATCCGGCGGTCACGAGCTCGGCGGCTGCGAGCTCGACGTCCCCGATTTCCGGATAGCGGAACAGAGACCGGTTGAAGATCGCGCCCCGGCGATTGACCATCCGGATCAGCAGGCAACGGGCCTCTCTGGAAAGGCCTTCGAAACGAGCAACGAAGGCGTGATGCTCAGCCGTGAGGATCGCCCGTAATTCCGCTGCACGAACCCGAGCGTCTCCACGAGTGGTCGAGATATTAATATGCGGGTAGCACCGGCAGCTTGGCCAAGCGGAGTTTTTGTTGCGTTGCGATTCGAAATGTTTTTCCTTTGTTCGACAGTGCCGTTGGAAGTCAAGCGGCTTCGCGAGCGCGGATTGATGCGTCCATGATGAATAAGCCCAGCATCTCAGACAGCGAATTGTTAAGGCAATTGGAGGACTAGGGCAGGCCCCTGGGTGAGGCTTATTTGTGAACGAGATCGCGGCCTTGTCGCTCGAGCCAATCACAGAACATGGCCGTATGGGGATCGGCCCATCGCTTTTTCGGTAGGTAAGCGAAGTAGCTTCGCGCCGGGAGGCTAATTTCCGGAGCCGACTTCATGAAGCGGACGGTCTCGTCGTAGATCTTGATCGGGATCGGGTAGGGGTGCCGGTTGTTGCCGCCGTGCGCCCTCGAGAACCGCACCCGATCCCGGAAGCAATAGGGCGCCCTGTGCACGACCTCGGCCACCATCGCCAGCGCGAGCCATTTGCGACACAACGGCGTCCCCTTTTACCCACCAAGACGGAAAAACCTCCCAGCGTGGCTGCAGACCCGCCTGGGAGCCATCGGCGGGCAGTTCAGATGGCGGTAGAGGGGGCTGGGCATGCTTCCTTTGACCAGAATGGCCTCGGATGGATGGGTCTGAAACCGGACTGAGGGAAGTAAAAGCGAAAAAACTTCCCATCGATGCGGGTCCGTTTTGGACCGCAAAATAGCGTTTTTTGGAACCGAGACAGTTGAATGCAACGGCTCCGACCGTGCGTTTCCAGAGAATGATCTATGATCGGCCAGGACTGCCAAAGCGCGAGGCCGGGCGCGGCCTCGACGCTACCCTTGGCCTCCGATCCGGGTCGAGGCGACCCGGGAGAATTCCGAGCGACCGGCTTTGGTCGTTCCGGGACGTGACGACCAGGTTTCGCCGACCCATTGGAGCTTCGGTCAGCTGTGCACACTTGTTGGCGCGCCGATCCGGCAC
>NZ_JBAURI010000487.1:0-1552 GCF_049581145.1 Bradyrhizobium sp. | reverse complement strand
CTCTGGTTCCTCCTGCTGTATCTGCTGGATCTGGATCGATATCCTGCGCTGGTGAAATGGACGCGCGTGCTTGCGTGGATCACGTTGTGCTCGGTAACTGCAGATGGCCTGGTGTTCTTGATGCCGCAGAGAGAAGCGCATGTACTGCTGTTTGAGGTGCTGGACGCGATTGCCACGATTGGGTTCTCGACGCCGTCTATATTTCCCTTCATCCTGATTGCGCTTGCGCTCCGGGAGAAGATGGATCCGGCACGGCGGTTCGTCGCAATCGCTGCGTTTTTGTCGGACATTTACTTTGTGGTGCATCACTCGGCCGTACAGGGGGAGCGGTTTACGGGGCTGAGATTTGGGGAGAGGATGATGCGCCCGATGTTCACGGTTTGGGGCGTTGAGGTGTCGATGCCGGCGGTGCTGTCGCTGCTGCTGGTGTGCGCGATTGTGTATGCGCTGTATCAGTACATGGTGGAGCAGGGGCAGCGGCAGGGCGTGATGGTGCAGGAGTATCGGAATGCGCGCGCGGTGCAGCAGGTATTGATTCCGGAGAATGCGCCGGACATTCCGGGGTACGCGATCCACTCGGTATACAGGCCGTATGGGGAGGTGGGCGGAGATTTTTTCCAGATCATTCCGATAGCCGGTGGCGGCGTGATGGTGGTGATCGGCGACGTGAGTGGAAAGGGGATGCCGGCGGCGATGTTGGTGTCCCTGCTGGTAGGGACGCTGCGGACGCTGGCGCATTACACGCAGAGTCCGGGGGCGATGATGGCGGCGATGAATCAGCGGTTGATTGGAAGAAGCAAGGGAGGATTTACTACGTGCCTGGTGTTGCGCGCGGATCCGGACGGGACGTTGACGATGGCGAATGCGGGACATATCTCGCCGTATCTTGCGGGGAAGGAATTGGTGCTGGAAACGGGGCTGCCGCTGGGGATTGTGTGGTCGCCGGCGTATGAGGAGACGACGTTTGCGATTGCGGTGGGAGAGCAGTTGACGCTGGTGACGGATGGCGTGGTGGAGGCGCGCGATGCGTCAGGTACGTTGCTGGGGTTTGAGCGGACGACGGCGCTTAGCGTGGAGTCGGCTGAAGTGGTGGCGAATGCTGCGCAGGGATATGGACAGGATGACGACATCACGGTGCTCACGCTTACTCGCTGCGCAGTAGGCTAGGCGGAGGGGCGACGGCTGGCGTGGAGCATGGCGCCGCAGCCGGTGAGGACGAGGGTCGTGCAGGCGACGGCGAGCGCGAGGGTGGTGGTGTTGAGGGTGGGAAGCGTGTGCGGGGCGAAGCTGTAGGCTAACCATGCGGCGGTGCCCAGGGCGCAGACGAAGCTGAGGGTCTGCATGATGAGCAGGGGGCGCTCGGCGCGCTCGATGGCTGCGCGGCGGCGGCGGCGTTCGGCGCGGAAGAGGATGGCCGCGGCGGGAGGCGGGGCGTGTTCGGCGGCGAGGGTCGCGGCGTAGGTGCGGAAGGCCTGGCGGAGGTTGTGGTCGTCAGTGGAGTTAGTGGGAACCCAGGTCCCAGAATCGGGACAGGGGGCACCCGGGTTGGTGG
>NZ_JBAURI010000486.1:0-17251 GCF_049581145.1 Bradyrhizobium sp. | reverse complement strand
CGATCGAACATTTCGGCATGCCGGTCGATCCGGGCAACCTCCTGCTGATCGGCAGCGCGGCCGGCGTGCCAGTGCTGGGCGCGCCGGGCTGCGCCCGCTCCCCGGTGGAAAACGGTTTCGACTGGGTGTTGATGCGGCTGCTCGCGGGGCTCGAGGTCACCCGCGCCGAACTGATGGGCATGGGTGTCGGCGGACTGTTGATGGAAATCGTCACCCGGCCGCAGCCGCGCACCGAGCCTGATATCGAAGACAATCGCAACGTCGCGGCGATCATCCTGGCCGCCGGCCGTTCGACCCGGATGGGCGGACCAAACAAGTTATTGGCCGAACTCGACGGCAGGAAGCTGGTGCGGATCGCGACCGAGCAGGCGCTCGCCTCCAAGGCCAGCGAGGTCATCGTCGTCACCGGCCACCAGGCCGAGCTGGTCGAGCAGGCGCTGGCCGGCCTGAAGGTGAAATTCGCCAAGAACCCCGATTTTGCCGGTGGCCTCGCGAGCTCGGTGAAGGCCGGCATTGCGGCGGTGCCCGCAGGCGCCGACGGCGCGGTGATTTGTCTGGGCGACATGCCGCTGATCGACGCGCGCCTGATCGACCGGCTGATCGCAGCCTTCGCGCCCGATCGCGGCAATTTGATCGTGGTGCCCGTGGCCGAGGGCCGGCGCGGCAATCCGGTGCTGTGGTCGAAGCGGTTCTTCAACGAGCTGATGACGCTCGACGGCGACATCGGCGCGCGCCATCTGATTGCCAAGCACGGCGAGGCCGTCGCCGAGGTCCCGGTCGAAGGCAACGGCGCCTTCCTCGACATCGACACCCCGCAGGCGCTGGAGGCGGCGCGGCGAGGCTAGGCCGGTCCATTCGGCAAAAGGCCTTCTTCGCGCCGCGCCCACCGTCGTCACCGCTTGCCTGGGAAAAAGGGTGGGCACGGAGGGTGCCACCCTTACGCTTCACTCACTTGCGGTCTTTGGTATTTGAAAGCTTCTCGCCGCCCTCGGCTTTGCCGTTGTCCCCATGGGTGGACAGTTTCGATTTGTCACCGGTCGCAAACGTGAATGTATCGGCGCCGGCGCTGATGCCGTTCCACGCGACGGGGCCGGCCAAAGAAAGCAGCCAAAGTCCCTGGAATCCGGCATTGTTGTTCAACTGGCCGGTCCAGACCGTGGTCGACCCGCAACCGAGAAAATTGACCGAAAAGCTGATTGCCGTGCCCGTGCTGTCCGCGGCGAGCCAACCGGTCATCCCCTGCGGCTTGTTCTCGTCACAGCTGTTGGTCGCCTGGTTGGTATACGTGCCGGATATCGCGCCAGTCGTTTGATTGTAGTTGGTCACCGCCAACGTCGAGCCATATTGGTTGGTCCACGTCCAGATTGCCTGCGCCTGCGCCGTTGCCGACA
Organism: Bradyrhizobium sp.; assembly: GCF_049581145.1. Lineage (GTDB taxonomy): Bacteria > Pseudomonadota > Alphaproteobacteria > Rhizobiales > Xanthobacteraceae > Bradyrhizobium. The sequence goes on along the minus strand of NZ_JBAURI010000486.1, from coordinate 15,860 downwards.
GCGTCAGGCAGAAGCACGCGAACGCGACCAATCCGAAGATCATCCTGCTGGTCCGAGACATCGGAAGCTCCCTGTAAGAGAATATCGGTCCGCTACTTTTACATCACATATAATATAAAAACAACCATAAGATGTGATGCACGCATCGTTCCGTTGAGCGGTGGTCTCATCACGTCGGGGCTTGCGATCCGCCACCGTTTGCGTTGGTCGGAGACGATTCACCAAGTGGAAACGCTCCTCCGGTAAATTAAGACCGGGCTTTCGGGGGGAAGGGGATGTTGCTGTCGTTCGGCGGCGCGCCTGCGCGCGTCCTTGCATTGGCGTCATTGTCGATGCTGATCGGAAGCGCGCCATCGTTCGCGGCGGGTGCGTTCGCGATGGGCAAATGCGGCGCTTATGGCGAAGCCTTCGACTATCCCGCCGAGGATCTGGCGCGCGCCGCGGCGCAGCAGAAATGCCGGGGCGATTGCACGACGGTGACGATGCGGCGCGCCTGCGCGGCGTTCTCGGTCGACATGACCAATCCCTGCGGCCCGCACGGCTATGCGGTCAGGCCGCGGATTTCGAACTCGCTCAACGACGCCACGCGCGAGTGCTATAAGTTCGGCGGCAAGGAATGCGTGATCCGCGCCTGGGCCTGCGACGCCAAGGGGTGATGGAGAGGTGATGCAGCGGTGATTTCCTGACCGCGTTCCGGGGCGATGCGAAGCATCGAAGCCGGAATCGACGGATTCCCCGATCCAGATCCCGTTGCCGTGCCCCGGAATGACCCGAGAGCAAGTGATGCAATTCAACACCAAGATCGCGATCGTGATCCGGACCGACCTGGAAGCGTGGCAGAAGCTCAACGTCGCGTCATTCCTGGCCGGCGGCATCGCCGCCACCTTTCCCGAATGCGTCGGCGCGCCCTACGAAGACGGCTCGGGCACGACATACCTGGCGCTGATCGGTCAGCCGATCCTGATCTACGGCGCTGACCGCGCGGGGCTATCGCGTGCGCTCGAACGGGCGCTGGCGCGCGACGTCAGGCCTGCGATCTATACCGAAGACATGTTCAAGACCACGCATGACGAGGCCAACCGCGCCGCAGTCAAGGCGGTCGCGCGCGCCGATCTCGATCTGGTCGGGCTCGCGCTGCGCGCCGAACGCAAGGTGGTCGACAAGATCCTCGATGGGCTGAAGTTCCACAGCTAGCGCGATCGCGACAGACCTGCACCACCGCGCGTGCGACTCCGATATCCGGCGGGAGCAGGGTTACGCGCCGCAACCTTGATCTGGATCAGCCGGCATGCTCGGTCAAACTGACACAAGGCCCAGATGGCCGGCGTCACAAAGATCGTTTTTCTCGGTGCGAGCAGCGCGTCCTTCGGGCTCAGCATGTTCCGCGATCTGTTCTCGACCCACGATCTCGCCGGCTCCACGCTGGTCCTGATCGGCAGGAACGTCGAGCGTCTGACGCGGGCCGAGCGCGTGGCCAAACTGCTCGACGAGAAAGCCGGCGCCGGACTGAACATCGAGTCCACGACCGACTGGCGCGCTGCGCTGGATGGCGCCGAATTCGTCGTGCATTCCACCGTGATCGATCGCAACCGGCTGTGGCGGCACGATTTCGAGGTGCCGCGCAAGTTCGGCATCCGGCATACGCTGGGCGAGAACGGCGGCCCCGGCGGCCTGTTCTTCACGCTGCGCACGCTGCCGGTGGTGTTCGATTTCGTCCGCGAGATGGAGCAGCGCTGTCCGCAGGCGCTGTTCATCAATTTTTCCAATCCGGAGAGCCGCATCATCCTGGCGCTCGGGCAATACAGCAAGCTGCGCAGTGTCGGCCTGTGCCACGGCATCTTCATCGCGCAGAGCCATGTCGCCTCGATCCTGGAAATGCCTCACGAGCAGGTGGAAGTCTGGGGCGCGGGCCTCAATCATTTCCAGTGCCTGGTGCAGATCCGCGACCGAAAGACCGGCGCCGATCTCTACCCGCTGTTGCGCGAAAAGGAAAAAATTCACGATCCGGAGGTCGAGCCGCTGACGCGCGAACTGTTTCGCAGCTTCGGCTACTGGCTGGGTTGCGGCGATGGTCATGTCGGGGAATATCTGCCGTTCGGTTGGGAGGCCGGCGAGGGCGGTTACAATTTCGGTTGGGACGAAGGCGAGCGCGCAAAACTCGACCGGCTGATCGACGACGTGCTGTCGGGAACGCAGCAGATGCCGGACTGGTGGCTGATGCCCTCGGGCGAGCGGGCGGTCGCGGTCATTGCGTCCGTGCTGCATGATCGCAAGCAGCTGATCGAATCCGGCGTGGTCTATAATCGGCAGGTGATCCCGAATCTTCCCGCCAGCGCCGCGGTGGAAGTGCCTCTGGTGGCTGACATGCCAGCGCCGCGGTGGAAGTGCCTCTGGTGGCTGACATGGCGGGCGTCCACCCGGTGTCGCTTGGCCCGTTGCCGGATGCTGTGGCCAAATTGATGACCGTCCAGGTCCAGGTGCAGCAGCTGGCCGTCGAAGCCGCCATGCAGGCCTCCAAAGAGATCGCGCTGCAAGCGCTCTTGATCGACCCCGTCGTCAACTCCGCGACCGCGGCCAGGGCCTTGCTCGACGAGTTGTGGGAGATCAACCGGCCTTACATCCGGACATGTATCTGAGGTTCGAAGCTGCGCGGCCGTTTCGCCACGCGCCATCCAGGGAACGGCGGCGCGAACCGGAAATGATGGTTGACAAATGACTGACCGGTCAGTCATATTCTGCTCATGTCGGATAAACCAGCCAGAACCGCAAGCGGGCGGGAGAGGTCGCCTGCGCCGCCCAATCGCGCCGAGCGGGCCGCCGAGCGGCGCGCGGCGATCGTCGAGGCCGCGATGGAGGAGTTCATCGCGCGCGGCTTCGCGGCGACGCGGCTCGACGACGTGGCGAAGCGCGCCGGCGTCGCCAAGGGCACGATCTACCTGCACTTCAAGGACAAGGAGACCCTGTTCGAGGAATTGATCCGCACCGCGATCGTGCCGCTGGTCACTCGCCTGGGCACGCTGCCAGCGCCGGGCGGCTCGGTGCGTGACGCGCTGGAAGGCTTTGCGAAAACCTTCGTCCAGGAGGTTGCGACCACCCGGCGCGGTGACATCGTGCGGCTGATCGTGGCGGAAGGGCCGCGGTTTCCGGCCATTGCGGACTTCTATTACCGCGAAGTGGTGTCGCGCGGGCTCGCCGCCATGCGCGGGCTGATCGAGCTCGGCATTGCCAGGGGCGAAATATCCGTGGCGAAGCTCGGGCAATTTCCGCAGATCGTGGTGGCGCCGGCGATCATCGCGGTGATCTGGAAGAGCCTGTTCCAACGCCATGCGCCGCTCGATGCCGACGAGATGCTGCGCGTTCATCTCGACCTGATCTTTGGCGAACGGAGCGCGACATGACGGCGCCCCGAACACGTTTGCGAATCCTGGCCGCGCTGGCGCTGGTGACGATGCTTGCCGGCTGCAATGACAGGCGGGACCCTGGCTTTCAGGGCTGGGTCGAGGCCGACATGATCTTCGTCAGTCCGGACGAATTCGGGCGGGTGACCAGACTCGATGTCCGCGAGGGCGATGAGGTCAAGGTCGGAGATCCCCTCTATTCGCTCGACGACGACATGCAGCATGCCGATCTCAACCAGAACAACGCAACGCTCGCCAACGCCAAACAGACCTATGACCGCGCCGCGTCTCTCAGAGAGACCGGCGCCGGGACGCAGGCGACGCTCGATGCCGCGGTCTCCGGGCTGCGGGTGGCCGAAGCCCATGTGGTCACCTCGCAGACGCGGCTGGCGCGGCGCAAGGGCTTTGCCCCGGTCGCCGGCGCCGTGCAGCAGATCTATTTCCGCGAGGGCGAAACCGTGCCGGCGGAGCGGCCGGTGCTGTCGATCATGCCGCCCGGCAACATGAAGCTGCGCTTCTTCGTGCCGGAAACCGAGCTGCCCAAGCTTGCGATCGGCGACGAGGTGCGGGTGACCTGCGACAATTGCGCCGCCGATCTCACGGCAAAGATCTATTTCATCGCGACCTCGGCCGAATATACCCCGCCGGTGATCTACAGCCTCGATGAGCGCGACAAGCTGGTCTACCTGATCCAGGCGCGGCCGGCGCGGCCGGACTCCTTGCGGGTCGGCCAGCCGATCAGCGTCTATCTGAATCCCAAAACCCTGGCGGACAAGACGCCGGTGGCGGAGCAGCGATGACGGCGGCATCCTCGATTGCGATCGACGTCAAGGGCCTGACCAAATCGTTCGACGGCCGCGAGGTGGTGCATGACCTGTCGATGCAGGTGAAGCGCGGCACCATCTACGGCTTTCTCGGCCCCAACGGCTCCGGCAAGACCACGACCATCCGCATGCTCTGCGGATTGCTGACCCCCGACAGCGGCGAGGGCACCTGCCTCGGCTACGACATCCGGCGCGACGCCGACAAGATCAAGCGCCAGGTCGGCTACATGACGCAGCGCTTCAGCCTGTATCAGGACCTGTCGGTGCGCGAGAACCTGGAATTCGTCGCGCGGCTCTATGGCGTGCGCGATGCGCGCGGCACCGCGCATGAGATGATCAGGCGGCTTGGGCTGAGCGGCCGCGAGGAGCAGCTTGCGGGCGAGCTGTCCGGCGGCTGGAAGCAGCGGCTGGCGCTCGGCGCCTGCACCTTGCCCAATCCGCAGCTCCTGCTGCTGGACGAGCCGACCGCCGGCGTCGATCCCAAGGCGCGGCGCGACTTCTGGAACGAGATCCACGCGCTGGCCGGCCAGGGCCTGACCGTGCTGGTCTCCACCCATTACATGGACGAGGCCGAACGCTGCCACGAGATCGCCTATATCGCCTATGGCTATCTGCTGGTGCATGGCACGGTCGATCAGGTGATCGCGAAGTCCGCGCTGACCACCTACACGGTGACCGGCGACGACCTGCAGGCGCTCGCGACCGAACTGTCGGGCAAACCCGGCATCGACATGGTGGCGCCGTTCGGCACCTCCTTGCATGTCTCCGGCCGCGACAAGGCGGCGCTGGAGTCGACCATTGCGCCCTGGCGCGATCATTCAAGGCTGCACTGGCAATCTTCCGCGCCGTCGCTGGAAGACGTGTTCATCGAGCTGATGAACCGGTCGAAGGACAATTTCCAATGAGTGAGCGCCAATGAGCGTGACTGGCGTTCCCGGAGAGCGCGGCGAGGTCCGCGAACGCCCGTTCGGGTTCTGGCGGCGTTCCTACGCGATGGTGGTCAAGGAGTTCATCCAGCTCCGGCGCGACCGGGTGTCGTTCGCGATGATCGTGTTGATCCCCGTGATGCAATTGCTGCTGTTCGGCTACGCCATCAACACCACGCCGCGCCATCTGCCGACCGCGGTGCTGCTGCAGGAGGACAGCGATCTCGGCCGCTCGATCCTGAAGGCGCTGGAAAACACCTCCTATTTCGACTTCGTCCGGCAAGTGCATGACGCAGCCGAGCTCGACGACCTGCTGTTGTCCGGCAAGGTGCTGTTCGCCGTGGAAATCCCGCGCGGCTTCGAGCGCGCGGTGCGGCGCGGCGACTATCCGGCGCTGCTGGTCGCGGCCGACGCCACCGATCCCATCGCGGCGTCGTCGGCGCTGTCGTCGCTCGGAATGATCGTCCAGACCGCGCTGCAGCATGATCTGTTCACCGGCGATCCGCCGCAGATGCCGTTCGAAATCCGCGCCCATGCCCGCTACAATCCGGCCGCCTCGTCGCGGCTCAACATCGTGCCCGGCCTGGTCGGCACCATCCTGACCATGACCATGCTGATCTTCACCGCGCTGTCGGTGACCCGCGAGGTCGAGCGCGGCACCATGGAGAGCCTGTTGTCGATGCCGATCAAGCCGGTCGAGGTGATGTTCGGCAAGATCGTGCCTTACGTGCTGGTCGGTTTCATCCAGGCGGCGCTGATCCTGGGCATCGGCGTGTTCCTGTTCGGGGTCCCGGTGCTCGGCAGCCTGACCATGCTGGCGCTGCTCTCGACGCTGTTCATCACCACCAATCTGTCGATCGGCTACACGTTCTCCACCATCGTGCAGAACCAGCTGCAGGCGATGCAGCTCTCGATGATGTTCTTCCTGCCGAGCATCCTGTTGAGCGGCTTCATGTTTCCATTCGCGGGCATGCCGGTCTGGGCGCAATATGTCGGCGAAGGGCTGCCGCTGACGCATTATTTGCGGATCGTCCGCGCCATCATGCTGAAGGGCTCCTCGCTGCAGAATCTGCAGTACGACACGATCGCGCTGTTCGGCCTGATGCTGCTGGCGATGACGATTGCGGTGACGCGCTTCCGCCGCACCCTCGATTGAGGCAGAATACGCCATCTGGAGAGGGCGGATGGCGGCACTGGCGGATGTTTGGCGCGGCGTGGTTGGAACGCGGCAGATGGCCGTGTCGAAGGAATTCGACCACGCCTTGATGCGCGAGGTGCTGCGCAGCGAGCTGGTGCGGATCAAGGCGCTGATTGCCACCACCGTCATCCTCGGCATCATCGTCGGGGCGGCCTATGTCGTCGAGCCGGAGGCGGTGAACCAGCTCTGGCAAGGGCGGCTGAGGCTCTCATATCTCTATGGGATCCTGCTGCCGTTCATCCTGTTCGAGCTCTGGGTCCACAGCGTCATCAGCCGGTACCTGAAGCTCGACCGCGACGTGCCGGTGTATCGCCGTTATCTCGGCGCGCTGATCGAAACCAGCATGCCGACGATCGCGCTTGCGCTCCACATGGATAACATGGGGACGATCAAGGCGCTCGGCTTCGTCGGGCCGATCGCTTATTTCATCTTCATCATTCTCTCGACGCTACGGCTGGATTTCTGGCTGTCGACCTTCACCGGGCTGGTCGCCTCGGCCGAGCTGTTGTGCATGGCGCTGTTCTACCATCCCGCGATCCTGCCCGACCCCGAGCCCGATATCTATTACCATGCCGCGCGCAGTGTTTTCGTCCTGATTTGCGGCGTGCTCGCCGGCGCGGTCGGGGTCCAGTTGCGCCGGGGGTTTGCCGCGAGCATCGTGGCGGCGACGGCACGGGATCGCGTCACCAATCTGTTCGGCCAGCATGTCTCGCCGCAGGTGGTGGAGCGGCTGATGGCCGAACGCAGCGACGCCCGTAGCGATATCCGCCAGGTCGCGGTGATGTTCGTCGATTTCCGCGGGTTCACGGCGGCGGCGCGCCTGCGTTCCCCGCAGCAGGTGGTCGATCGGCTCGATGGCGCGTTCGCGGTGCTGGTCGAGATCCTCGACCGCCATGGCGGCATCGTGAACAAGTTTCTGGGCGACGGCTTTCTGGCGCTGTTCGGCGCGCCGCTCGAGACGCCGGACGCGGCGCGGCAGGCGGTTGCCGCCGCGCGCGACATGCTGCACGCGATGGCGCAGATCAACGCCGCCTCGAGCTGGCGGCTGCGCATCGGCATCGGCATTCACTTCGGCGAGGTGGTCGCCGGCAGCATCGGCTCGCCGCGGCGCAAGGAATACACCGTGATCGGCGACACCGTGAATTTCGCCGCCAGGCTCGAGGCGCTGAACAAGGAATTCGGCTCGCAGCTTCTGATCTCGACTGCGGTCCGCGACGCTCTCGGCCAGGATTGCGGCGAGGCCGTGTCGCTCGGCGAGGTGCCGATCCGGGGCTACGAACGGCCGATGGCGGTGTGGCAATTGGGATAGGGAGAGGTGTGATGCAACGACGCTATGTGACCGTGGATGTCTTCACCGACCGCGCCTTCGGTGGCAATCCGCTCGCCGTCGTGCTCGACGCCGGCGGGCTGTCGACCGCGCAGATGCAGGCGATCGCGCTGGAGTTCAATTATTCCGAAACGACCTTCGTGCTGCCGCCGCGCGATTCCGCGCATGACGCGCACGTGCGTATCTTCACGGTGCGCTCCGAAATCCCGTTCGCCGGTCATCCCAATGTCGGCACGGCTTACGTGCTGGCGTCGCGAGCCGCCGAGCCGCCGCCGCGGCTGACATTCGAGGAAGGCGCGGGCCTCGTGCCGGTGGAGATTTTGACGGACGGCGGCAAGGTGGTCGGCGCCGAACTCACCGCGCCGCGGCTGCTGCGACGGCTGACGCAGATTCCCGTCGAGCAGGCCGCAGCCTGCATCTCGCTCGAAGCGTCCGATATCAGGTGCAACCGGCATCCGCCGCACATCGTCTCGGTGGGATTGCCGTTTCTCGCTGTGGAAGTTGCATCCCGCGAAGCGCTGCGGCGGGCGAAACCGAATGCCGAGGCATTCGCGCGGACCTTCCCGGTCGACGACAGCGATGCGGTCTATTTCTACACGCGGGAGGTGCCTGGCACCGAGCAGCCCTGCGACCTGCAGGCTCGGATGTTTCATCCGGGGTCGAGTGGCCTGACCGAAGACCCCGCCACCGGGAGCGCCACCGTGGCGGCCGCGGCGCTGCTCGCCGAGCTCGATGCCGGAAGCGATGGCGAAGTAAAGCTGCGGATCGGGCAGGGCGTCGACATGGGACGGCCGAGCCTGCTCTTGACGCGGGTGCGCAAGGAAAACGGCAAAGCCGTCTCGGCCCATGTCGGCGGCGGCTGCGTGCTGATGATGGAGGGGACGTTTCGGTTGCACGGCGAGGGGTGAGCAGACCCTCCGTTGGTTCTCGTCATGGCCGCGCTTGTCCCGGCCATCCACGCCTTTCTTTGTCTCGGCCAAGACGTGGATGCCCGGGACGAGGCCGGGCATGACGGGGAAACTGTCTTACACCTGCGGCGCCAATAGATTTTTCACACCGACTCCGTCTCGTTCCTCAATAATTTCCGCGATCCATTGCCGGTGGCAATGGCTGTGGTCGCGCTCGTAGCAGAGGATACAGACCGGGCCGGATGTCTTGACCAGAGCCGATAGCTCGTCGAGTTCTTCTCGGGCTTGCGGCGTCTTCAGATGCTTGGCGTAGATCCTGTGCAGCAGGTCGAACTTGCCGCCGCGCGCGGCCTCGCGGCCCTCCTTGGGCGTGCCGAGGCCGCGCAGATGCAGATAGGCGATGCCGCGCTCGTCCAATCCCGCCGCCAGCTGGGTCTTGGAGAATCCCGGACGGCGTGACGCTGCCACCGCGCGCACGTCGACCAGGAGCTTGACGCCGGCGTGCTGCAGCTCGTCGAGCACGGCTTTCGCCGGGGTCTGCTCATAGCCGATGGTGAAGAGCTTTTTGGCTTTGGCCATGGGGTCGCTACCGGCTCGCTTGAAACGCTGTCGCAGCTTGCTCACGTCACGCGCCGGATCAGCTCCATCGCGCCGGCGGGCGCGCGCACCTTGCCTTCGTGGATCACATAGGCGAACACGTCGCGCGGGATTTTCTTTGCGGCGATCTGGTCGGCGCGCGGCAGATCGTCGGGCTCGCCGCCTTCGGCCCAGAGCTGCAGGCGCTTGGCCCAGGCATCGAGCTGTTTCGGCGGGTAGCAGGTCTCGAGCTCGTCATTGCCCTTCTGCAGCCGGGCATAGACGAAATCGCCGGCGACATCGGCAATCCCCGGATAGCTGTTGTGCTCGGCGAACACCACCGGCGTTTCGAACTGCCGCAGCAGCGCGACGAAGGCCGGCACCGAGAAACTCGGGTGCCGCACCTCGACCACGTGACGCAGCGCGCGGCCGTCGAGCCGACGCGGCAACAGCTCCAGGAATTTGCCGAAATCGGCTTCGTCAAATTTTTTGGTTGGAGCAAACTGCCAGAGCACCGGGCCGAGCCGGTCGCCGAGCTCGATCACGCCGGTATTGTAGAAATGCTTGATGGAATCGCCGGCCTCCGCCAGCACGCGGCGGTTGGTTGCAAAGCGCGGGCCCTTGACCGAGAACACGAACCCGTCCGGCACCTCGCGCGCCCATTTGCGAAAGCTCTCCGGCTTCTGCGAGCCGTAATAGGTGCCGTTGATCTCGATCGAGGTCAGCTTCGAGGCCGCGTATTGCAGCTCCTTCGCCTGCGTCAGTTTTTCCGGATAAAACACCCCGCGCCAGGGCGCAAAGGTCCAGCCGCCGACGCCGATATAGATGTGTCCTGATTTCTTCGCGGCAGATGCAGGGGACTTAGTCGGCGACTTGGTTGGGGACTTGGTCACGGTCTCATTCCGGAAGCGGGAACGCTCGTCGAACCGAGACTAGCCAAACCGGCGGGGGTTGGCCAGTTCATGGGCGCCCGCGCGAGATTGGCCGCCTCTGCCGGTTAGTCGCCTCGGCCGCTAGCGATGGTGGCGATGCCGGTGATGGGGGCGCGGATGGGGCATGGGAACGCCCTCCTCGTGGGCGATGCCGCCGCGGTAAAGGGGGTTGCCCGGTCCGTAGTTCTGACAATTTGCGTTCGGATAGTACTGGGCACAATAGCCGGGATCCTCGACCACCGGCTGGGCCTTTGCGGCACCCGCAAAGGCCAGCAACGCCACGCCGAACAGCACATGTTTGGTCACGATGGCCTCCCCACTTCCGTTTCCAAGGGAGAACACCACGCGTCGACCTCTCTTCCCCTGCGAGATCGGAACATTTCAGTTGCTGACGCGATCCCCAGGTTCGGGCTAAACTTGTCGTAAAAAAGGAGATCAAGGATGCGGACGATGATTGCATTGACGCTCATGCTGACAGGCTCGAGCGCGCTGGCTGACGACATGGACGACGCGCACCGTCAGGCGCTGCAGGGGCGTGACAGCTACTGGAACTGCCTGGCGCGGGAGTATTCGCCTGATCGGGTCAAGACCATGTCCGAGCAGGATTTCATCGCCAATATCGCAGCCGCATGTCCGTCCGAACGGCAGAATTTCCGGGTGAGCCTGATCGACTACCTGGCGATGCAACATCCGGACGAAGATTCCGGCCGGCATCTGTCGACCGCGAACCACGCCATCGAACTCGCGCAAAAGGACATTGTGACGGCGTTCATCAGGCGCAAGGGCGCCCCGAACTAAAAGGCTCCCCGAACTAAAAGGCTGTCCCGAACTGAGCTTGATGGGCGGCTGTTTCATGCTATCAAACGGCCGGCGAAGGCAGGGATCATCGGCATGACCTCGGAGTCGGTTGCGAGCATCTTGGGCTGGATCGTCGCCGCCGTCGTGCTGGTGGCGGCAGTCATTTATGGACCGATCGGACAGTTCGGCAAGCCGGCCCGGCCAGCCCCGGTCGCACAGCCCGCGCCTGCGGCTCCGGTCGCGCCGCCGGTGAGGGGGCCGGTGATCCGGGAAGTCCCGAACTAGCCGGCGCCGGTGCGCGCCCTTGCGGAAGGAACAATCGTACCTATCTGTGAGTCAACGGCGACGTCGATGCTCTGAAAAGCTCCGGCGCTGGGACGGCCACGGAATGATCGGCTGCGCCGGATGTACGCGCGTCTGTTGTTCGTGGTCGTTGGCATTTTTGGGGTAAGCCGGCACAATCTGGCGTCGAGACTGGGCTTCGAGTGGGAAAACGGCCTGTTTGGGCGGTTTTTGCCCGGCCGTCGCGGGGCCTGCGGCTTGGCATCGGCTGACCCGGCGGATATACGCTGGCCCTCATGAATCAAGCCATCAGACCGACCTCCGAGAATCCACCGCTAGCGGCGGGTTTGCCGGCGGTTTCGGTCGTCGTCCCCACCTTCAACGAGCGCGACAATGTCGGCGCGCTCTACCGCAAGCTGGACGCGGCGCTCAAGGGAGTGGCCTGGGAGGTCATCTTCGTCGACGACAATTCGCCGGACCACACCAGCGACGTCGTTCGTGCGCTGGCGCAGCGGGATAGCCGCGTGCGCTGCATCCGGCGGATCGGCCGGCGCGGGCTGTCGGGGGCCTGCATCGAGGGCATCCTCGCCTCCAGCGCGCCGTTTGCCGCCGTGATGGATGCCGATCTGCAGCATGACGAGACCCAGCTGCCGAAGATGCTGGCGCTATTGCAGAGCGGCGAGGCGGAGCTGGTGGTCGGCAGCCGCTATATCGAGGGCGGCAGTGCCGACAGTTTCGATCGGCAGCGCGCCGGCGCCAGCGCGCTCGCGACCGAGGTTGCCAAGCGCGTGCTTGGGGTGCGGATTGCCGATCCCATGAGCGGCTTCTTCATGATCCGTCGCGACCGCTTCGAGCAACTGGCCCCCGAACTTTCGATCCAGGGCTTCAAGATCCTGCTCGACATCGTCGCCACCGCCCGGACCAGTTCGTCAACCCGCGAATTACGCACCGTCGAGGTCCCCTTCACCTTCGGCTCCCGGCTGCATGGGGAAAGCAAGCTCGACTCCATGGTGGCGCTGGATTTTCTCGGGCTGGTGGTGGCGAAATTCACCCACGATGCGGTATCGTTGCGCTTCCTGCTGTTCGCCATGGTCGGCGGCACCGGGCTTGTCGTGCATCTCGGCACGCTGTTTACCGTGCTGCAATTCGGCGTGGCGTTTCCGGCAGCGCAGGCCGCCGGCGCCTTCGTCGCGATGACCAGCAATTTCATCCTGAACAACTTTCTCACCTATCGCGACCAACGCCTCAAGGGGCTTGCGATTCTCCGCGGCCTGTTCGCCTTCTATCTGGTGTGCAGCGTCGGTCTGCTGGCCAATGTCGGGGTGGCGTTCTCGGTCTACGACCAGGCGCCGATCTGGTGGCTCGCGGGCGCCGCCGGCGCGCTGATGGGCGTGGTCTGGAATTACGCGATGTCGGGACTGTTCGTCTGGCGCAGGCGATGAGCCGCCATGAAATGAGCCGACGTGAAATGAGCCGACCTTTAATGAGCGGGCATGGGCCGCGGTGACGAGCGGCTTGTCCGCAACGCCTCTCTGATCGTCCTGGCTCTGGTGGCGCTGCGCCTGGTGGCGGCGGCGTTGACGCCTTTGAGCTTCGACGAGGCCTATTACTGGATGTGGTCGCAGCATCTGGCCTTGGGTTATTACGATCATCCGCCGATGGTCGCGCTGGTGATCCGCGCCGGAACCATGATCGCCGGCGACACCGAGCTCGGCGTCCGGCTGGTCTCGATCCTGCTCGCGCTGCCGATGAGCTTTGCGGTCTACCGCTCGGCCGAGATCCTGTTCGGCGACAGGCGGGTGGCGGCCACTGCGACCATCCTGCTCAACGTCACGCTGATGGCGGCGGTCGGCACCCTGATCGTGACGCCGGATGCGCCGCTTCTGGTTGCATCCAGCTTCGTCCTGTTCTTCCTCGCCAAGCTGCTGGAAACCGGGCGCGGAGCGTGGTGGCTCGCGGTCGGCGCCGCCGTGGGCGTGGCGCTGCTGTCGAAATACACCGCGCTGTTGTTCGGCCCTGCAATCCTGATCTGGCTTTTGGCGGTGCCGCAACAACGGCGCTGGCTGCTCTCGCCCTGGCCCTATCTCGGCGGCGTCGTGGCATTTGCGCTGTTTGCGCCGGTCATCCTCTGGAACGCGGACCACCACTGGGTGTCCTTCATCAAGCAGCTCGGCCGGGCCAGGATCGAGGATTTCCGTCCCAATTACATCGCCGAACTGATCCCGACCCAGATCGCCTTTGCCACGCCCCTGGTGTTCGTGCTCGGCGCGATGGGGCTTTACACGCTGATCCGGCACAAGGCCGGCGCGCTACCGGCACGCGTGCTGATCGACGTGATGGTCTGGACCGTCGCGCTCTATTTCGTCTGGCATTCGCTGCATGCCCGCGTCGAGGCGAACTGGTTCGCGCCGGTCTATCCGGCCTTTGCCATCGCCGCCGCGGTGGCCGCGGATCTGACGCCAGGGCTTCGTCAGCGGCGCGTCGCGGAATTCTGCCTGCGCTGGGCCGCGCCGGTCGGCATCGGGATGTTCGTGCTGCTGATCGTGCAGGCCAATACCGGCTGGCTGTCGTTTGGTCGGCGCGACGTCACCGTGCGCAGCATAGGCGTCGGCTGGCGCGAATTGGCCGGCCAGATCGAGGCGGTGCGCCAGCGCACAGGCGCCACCTGCGTGCTGGTGCCGGATTACGGCACCACCGGCTGGCTCGCCTTCTATCTGCCGCGCGGCACCTGCGTGGTGCAGCAGGCGCAGCGCTATCGCTGGGACTTCATGGGCGAACCCGATCCGGCGCGGTTGGCCGGCCCGCTGCTCCATGTCGACGAGGTGCGTCCGCAGTCGGATCTGAACGACAGGTTCGCAAGCGTCGAGCGGGTCGCGGAACTGCCGCGCAAGCGCGGACCGCTGGTGATCGAAACCTATGCGCTCGATGTTCTCAAGGGACCGAAAGGCAGTGTGCTCGATCGCTCGCCGCCGCCGGAACTGCAGTAAAGGGAATTTTTCTTCGTCATTGCGAGGGGCCCTTGCGACGAAGCAATCCATTACGCGCCTTGCTCGGTGCCGAGATGGATTGCTTCGCTTCGCTCGCAATGACGTGCGTCGTGCGATTTCCTGAGCCGAAGGCGCTGCCCGCGCTGGAATCACGCCGCCGATTGCGCCGGCTTGCGATCCGGCTTGACCTCGGCAAGCACGTTGTCGCTCGTATGGATCGCCACGATGTTGATCCCGACCTCGGTGATGTCATAGCCGTGCGTTTCCAGCCATTGCCGCAACAGCCCGGCGTCGGATTTGATCTTCTCGATCAGCATGACCGGATGGCTGGCCTCGATGGTGCGGCGGGCGCCTTCCAATCCCTCCAGCTCCATGCCCTCGATGTCGAGCTTGATCAGGTCGACGCGCGGCAGGTTGAACTCGTCGAGCATGAGCTTGCGGACCGCGACGGTGTTTTGCGCATAGTCGATGGTCTGGCCGATGAACTCATTGGCCTGACGCTGGCGCAGCTCCAGGCTGCCGAAGCTGGAGGGCACCAGATAGTTCGGATTGGGAATCTGCAGCACGCCGGATTCCGAGGACACCGCGCCATGCACCGCGATCGCATTGAAGCAATTGTTGAGCGCGATGTTGCCGGCCAGCGCATAGTAGATGCGCTCCTGCGCCTCGATCGAGAGCACGGATCCCCATCCGGTCATCGCGTTGGCCCATTCGATGGTGTGGACGCCGATATTGGCGCCGCAATCGATCGCCACCACGCCGTCGCCGTGATATTTCCGCCGCAGCGCGAGCAGATCGACCGCCAGCTTGACCTCCTGCGGATCGAAGCAGGCGCTCTCCAGCAGCTGGAAACCGACACCGTAGCCCTGCTGCCGATCGACCATGCGATAGTCGAGTCGGTTGACGATCATCGCTCCATGATTGGTTGAAGCCAGAACGAACGCCAGCCTGCGTCCCACACTTTGCATCGGTGTCTCCTAAAGAGCTGAAGGAACGCAGAACGAATCAATGAAGGGACTGTACTGTGACTTGGCGCGGCGAACCACGCCATTGCGCGGGGCCATTCCCTGCCGGACGAGCAGCGGCGCCGATGACACGTCCGGGTTGACGCGTTCCAGGCTGCTCAACCCACCATGCCCGAAGGGCGAGATTAACGACTGGTATCAACGTCCGGCGAATTGCGCGATGAAACTCCGTTAAACTACGGAAATTCTGTGCCAAAATGGTGCAAAAAGTTCGGCGCGCCCCATAACTGCCCGCACTTAATCTGTATTTAACTAAAAGCCGCCTTAATGACGCTCCCTGCCTCTGCGAGATGCTCGCCGGGGACTTCTGACCCGGTGAAGATCGAGAGGAAGACGTGGAACCATTCTGGGCGCGAGTGGATGCGTACAAGTAGCGTTGCGTTCGCGGGAGGGGGCCGAAAGGCGATTTCCCGCAAAGCCGTTTCTCTTCGTCCGTTCAGCGGGGCCGCGATCGCGTGCCTCCTGGTGGGTTCGGCCTGGACGGTCTATTCCAACATTCTAGCCTCCAACGTCTATCCCACGCTGGACAATGCCGGCTATGACGAGCCGGTCGCCAGGCAGCCCGCCGGGATTGCGATGCGGAGCGCGGCGCAAGCCATCAACGACGCTTTCTCGGTGTTTCCCGAGCAGCCGCCGGCGATCGCAAAGCCTGCGACCGTCGCAGCCATCACGCCCGAGA
>NZ_JBAURI010000485.1:0-4736 GCF_049581145.1 Bradyrhizobium sp. | reverse complement strand
GATTTTTTGGTCGGTGAAACGATCGTGGTCCGGTGAGATAATAGCATCGAGGGCGAGATCGCGATGCAGCCAAAACCGGTAGCGGGATCGGCAGTGATCGACCAGTCCCACGCGGCGCTCGATCCAATGCCACCATCCTCAACAATAGCATGTATCGGATCGTCGCCGCCCCATCAAGCCGCGGTCGATGCCAGCATAAAGACGAAGAACGACCGCTGCGGACATATCGGCATCGGCCTGCAGTTGGTACAGCTGAAAGAGGGGCCGCGCCTGATCGCTCACGGTCGGATCGGCGCTGATCATGCGTCCAACCATTGGGTCGTAGACGCGACCGTTCAGATGGACAAGCACGACCGAAGCGAGTTTCTCCTGGCCGGGCGCGAAGGGGGAGACGAAGCCGGAGCCCGTGGGCAACGCATCCGTCGACTCTGTGATGTTACCGATGAAATGGTCCGTCGCAGTTGTGTGATCGACGATGGGATGTTCACCTCGGCGATTGAGGTAGGCCGATAGCTCAGGCCCCCTCGCCTTCGCGGTGGCGATCCGAGCCGCGGCTGAACACGCCGTAATTGCTCGACTTCCGACCATCGCCGTCCGTCGCGGCCACGGTGAGGCCAAGCCGCAACAATTCGCGAACCGCGGCCGCGCGGGTCGGCATCCGGTGCTGGAAACGAAAATCGTCGAGCGCAGTCAGTTCCTCCGGAGAGAGCATGATCTGCAGTCGTTCACCGCGCACATCGGCCATGGGATCCGCCCGCCAGGAAAACATGAGTAACTATCTAATTATAAGCACCCGGCTTCGGTTCCACCAAACCCTCACCCTGCGCCAAATGAGTAAAGTTCAATAGTAAGAACAAATAGTTGTTCATTGCAGGTTCAACTTGGAACGGCTAAGCCTGTATGCACAGGAGAGAGCAGATGAAACAGGAAACCAAGCTTCCCCGCTCGCCTCAGGAGTCCCCAAAGCCAAACCGTCCGAGCCATGACCGCGTGGTCGAGAACCTCGACAAGTGGGCCAACAGCCCAGGCCTGCAGCCGCCGAAATGAGCTGCCCCGCGCGCGGGGCCAGGCCCGTGATCGAGCTGTCAGCGCACGGTTTTGGCGGGCTGCGAAACAAGGACGATCGATCGTCAGCAGGCGTCGCCGATCCCGCCTCGGACGCAACATGCCACACGACGCCTGAGGGGTCGAACAGGTAGCAGACCTGCAAACCCCGCAGCTTGGGCTACGGCATTCGCAGGTGGCACGCCAAATCGCTTGTCGAGCCCCAAGCCGTCGAGATCGTCGACCAATAGATGCGCGGCGGACCAGGGACTCGCCGAGTTCGACGAACCGCAGGGCCCGCTGCTGCGACCGGAACCTGCAAACGACGCTTCAGTTGATCATCATGATGGGTGCGCTGATCGCGCACGCGACCGCCGATCGGGCAGCTGCCATGCTTCGGAAACAGCCGTGCCGGATCGTTCGGGCGGCACGACTTGGATCGGCAGCTCGACCTACGGCTTGACGTAGCTCCAGCCCTGTTCCTCGAGCTGCATCACCCGCACCACGCCGGACGGAACGACCTCAGCCTGCGGAATGATCGGAATGTCCTTGTCCTCGGCCTTGCGCATGTTCTCCCGCGTGATGCCGCACGCCTTGAACGAGACCTCCGGCGCACTCAGCGCCATTGTCTCGATCCGGTCTTTGACTGGCGAAGTATCCGCGCGCAACATATTCAGGCCGGGTCCGAACGCAACCACCTCGATTTTGATCGGCTCGCCGGCCTTCTCATAATATTGAACGACGTTCGTTGCATTGTTCAGAGCGAGATTCATCGCCGCGGCGTCGTTGGTGTTCACCTGCAGGATCAGACGATGTTGCTTCTGCTCCGCCGCCGGCTGCGGGGCGGCCGCGGATTTCCCGGTCTTGCCGGTCGCATGCGCTCTCTTGACGAGCGGCTGGCCGGCGTCCGCTGCCGCCGTGGCCAAACAGGTCGTCACCAGCAGCGCCACTGCGCCTGCTGCCGCCATGCTCACGATTTGCCGAACCTTACGCACTATCTGCCTCCCATGGAACGCTGTTCCCCGTTGATCGTCAGTTGTTGGGCCTGGCGAGAACATGCGGCCATTTACAGGTCGCACCAATCTTCGCCCGCAAAGTCTCCAGCCCGTTGAGCGGAAAAACTCCGAGCTGGGAGGCTCCGTTCAACGAATTGACCAGCACCGAAAGCTCGCCCTTGGCCGGAAGCGACCACACGAGCGCCGCCGCGTCGCCCCTGAAGGCGACGCCGTCGCCAAAGGCCGCCGCGGCGCCTCCGAACTGAACCGACCGGCCGTCGTTCACGCGATAGGAGATGAAGTAGTGATTGCCGGAGCCGGTGATCTCGGGCCCCGACACCGCGAGTTCGGTGCGTCCGCCGCGGCAGCGGATCGATAACCGCAACAGCGGGCTGTCGGCGATCGGGCGCGAGACGATCGTCGCCGTTGCAATCGGCGAATAGTCGACCGGAGACGTCGTCTCGCTGACGATCCAGCCGCTGTCCTGCTGGGCCGCAACCTCTGCCGAGGCGATCCCGCTCACCAGGGCGAATGCGATTGGCAGCAGGCGTACCGCGCGTCTCACCTTGAAACCTATTGCGATGCCTGACTTGGACTCGCGTGTTGATCGAGCCACGCCTGCGCCGGCGGGAAGCGCGTCAGCCCTTGAACGCGGCCGGCCAGATTGATCGTTTTCCATTGCGGATCGAAGCCCGCTCCCTGCAGCTTGTCGAATCGCGTGAACAGATAGTCGACAAAGCGTGCGACGCGAAGATAGCGGTCCGAATTGGTCGGCCAATTGAACGCGACCAGCGCCGTCTGCACCGCGACCGTTTCGACGCGCTCGCCCGGCTTGATCAGATTGGGATAGTCGGTCGATTCGAGCTTGGTCGGAAGGTAGTAGTCCGACAGCTTGTCGTTGTATGGCACCGGAAGAAACTTGAAGCCCGGATCGAAGTGCCCGCGCAAAAACGCGTCGACCGGCTTTGCCGTGACGAACACCACCGCCTCCATCCCGTTCTCGCCTTTGCGCATCTGCTGGAGCGCGACCTGATGCGGAATGAACGTCTTGTCGACATCGAGTCCGAGACGGCTGAAGATCAGCGGTCCGGTATAGGCGGCCGCGGTGCCGAGCGTGTTGAAATTCACCTTCTTGCCGACGAGGTCGTTCAGGCTGTGGATCTCCGGCCGGACGAAGACATGCAGCTCGGAGGGGAAAAGATTGAGCACATAGTTGATCTTGCTCAGAATGTCCGGGACCTGGTGCTTGTACTCGTCGAGCGAGTCCGAATTGATGATCGCGACGTCGATGCCGCGCAGATAGAGCAGCGAATTGACGTTTTCCGTCGGCCCGCGCGTGACAATCGGGAGGATGTGCAGGTTGTTGCCGTCGTCGACAACCCTCGCCATCTCCGCGGCAAGGCGGATCGGCGCGCCTTCCAGAAGGCCCGCGGCAAGGCCGACCGTCCAGGCATTGATGGCCTCCCTCGGATTTGGGTTTGCAGCCGCATCCTGCGGCTTTGGCGGCGGGCTTGCCCGATGCAAACGGACTCTTTGGGCGCGCTCGTTCGCCGATTGCGCCCCCACCAGGGACGGCTGTAGCACCGCGAGCAGCGCGGTCACCATGGCGAGCGAGAGAAGCGGACGGGATATTCTCAATCTGGTCATCGGCCAACTCCGTCCCCTGTCCGGCCCGACGCCGCGCGCCGAGCCGATGTCCCCTCACGCGAGGTAACCCGTTCCGAAGATCGCTTCGCCGCACATGTCATTTGATAATTTGAGCAGGGGGAACCGATTCGGACTTCTTTTGGCGCTAGGTTGCACTGCGGCTGTCACGCACGCACGCGCATGAAGTGATTTGCGCACGAGGTTGCAGTCGCAATAGCTTGCTCGCTGAACGTGACAACCAAATTGAGGCTGCTTCAAAACGAAATTACGCTCTAAATGCGACAGGCCGCAAACGAGCCTTTTTGACGCGGTCGTATTCCCGAATGAGTGCCGATGAACTTCACGTGCACGTCCTCGACGAGCATCATCGGACGCCGCACCGATTGGCCGCCCTCAACCGCCCGAACCTCTCGATGCGTTTGCCGGGAACGTTGGCAAAGCTCAACTACGGAGCGTTCACCTCGTGGTGGAAGCAATGGTCGCAGAACTCCGTCGCGTCGACGTCCAAACGTCATCCGCGTCCGCATCGACGTTATCCGCCGCACTTGTCGAAAGCCGCGCTGAGCTTGGTCGTGCGGCACGCTCGCAACAGCGCAGCGTCAGGCGGCGATACGCGATCCTGGATGCGCCGACAAAGGACGCGCGCCGACCTTTTCATCAAGACGCGACAACGCATCCATGCGGGCCGGATGCTTTCCGACTTTGCCGGCGGCAGGCCCGGCCATGACGGCAGAGCGCCGCCGCCTCACCGGCCAAAGTGTGGAGCCGCCGACCGCCGGGCCAATCAATCCCGATTTTGATTGGCGCCGCCCACCCAAGCCTGTGGATGGCCCAAAAAACACCCGTTCGGAAAAGCCGAATTCACTAGCCCCTTCAAGCCGATACCATCGTCAAGTCCTGACGTGTAAAATAAATGCCTTTCGTTTTTTCAGAAATTGATGTTTGCTACATCCGTCCCGTGCTCTTCCAGGAGGGGCGCTTCGCGATCGTCACGAACGTTGGCGCGGGATGCGGTGGACGCGGCAGCGTCGGGCGTGATGGGATTGCAGA
>NZ_JBAURI010000484.1:0-7187 GCF_049581145.1 Bradyrhizobium sp. | reverse complement strand
AGCCTCAGGCTGTCGGGCGGATTGGAGCCCACGGGGGCCGCGCAGCGCGCGGGCCCTGTGGGCGTAATCCGCCGCTTCTCGGGCCGAATATGCTACCCTATCCCGCATGCCCAACTATCGCCGCGCGTTCATTCCAGGTGGATGCTTCTTCTTCACGGTCAAACTTTTGGATCGACGGCAAACCTTGCTGGTCGATGAGGTCGGCGGCCTGCGTGAGGCGGTCGCGATGACGCGGCATGGTTTTCCCTTCACGATCGACGCGTTCGTTGTCTTGCCTGACCATTTGCATACGGTTTGGAGCTTGCCGCCAGGCGACAACGACTTCTCGATCCGCTGGCGGCTGATCAAGAGTCCGCTTTGCGAAAGCGCTTCCTAAAGAGGAACGACTCACCGCGGTGCAAAAGGCGCGTAGCGAACGCGGGATCTGGCGACGGCGGTTCTGGGAGCACTTGATCCGCCATGAAGCCGACTACGTGCGTCATGTCGAATATTGCTACATCAACCCGCTCCGGCATGGACTTGTCAGCCGCGTCCGGGATTGGCCTTACTCGTCGTTTCATCGCGACGCGCGCGCGGGGCTGTTTCCGGAGGACTGGGGTGGCGATGTTGAAACGCCCGGCGAATTTGGCGAGCGCCCGTGATGCGGCCCTACGCGCCATTTCACGCTTCGCCGAATACGCGCCGAAAAATCGTATCGACGTGCTTCAAGTGATAGCCGAGGTCGAACTGTTCCTCGATCTCCTTGTCGCTGAGATATTTCCTCACATCCGCGTCCTGCTTCAAGAGCGTCTGGAAATCGCCCTGGCCGCGCCAGACCGGCATGGCGTTGCGCTGCACGAGCCTGTAGGCGTCCTCGCGGCTGGCGCCTTTTTGGGTCAGCGCGATCAGGACGCGCTGTGAATGGATGAGGCCGCCGAACCGGTCGAGATTCTTCTGCATGTTGTCCGGATAGACCAGAAGCTTGTCGATCAGGCCGGCCAGGCGATTGAGCGCGAAGTCGAGCGTGACTGTTGCATCAGGTCCCATCATGCGCTCGGCGGAGGAGTGCGAGATGTCGCGCTCGTGCCAGAGCACGACGTTCTCCAGCGCCGGCGTCACATAGGCGCGCACCATGCGCGACAGGCCGGTGAGGTTTTCCGACAGCACCGGGTTGCGCTTGTGCGGCATCGCGGAGGAGCCCTTCTGCCCCTCCGAGAAGTATTCCTCGGCTTCCAGCACCTCGGTGCGCTGCAGATGGCGGATTTCGGTGGCGAGACGTTCCACCGAGGAGGCGATCACGCCCAAGGTCGCGAAATACATCGCGTGGCGGTCGCGCGGGATCACCTGGGTCGAGATCGGCTCGGGCGAAAGCCCCAGCGCCTTGGCGACGTGCTCCTCGACCCGGGGATCGATCTGGGCGAACGTGCCGACCGCGCCCGAGATCGCGCAGGTCGCGACCTCCTTCCGCGCCAACGCGAGCCGCGCGCGGGCGCGGGAAAATTCCGCATAGGCATAGGCGAGTTTCAGCCCAAAGGTGACCGGCTCGGCATGGATGCCGTGGGAGCGGCCGATGGTCGGGGTCATCTTGTGCTCGAGAGCGCGCTTCTTCAGCGCCGCCAGAACCCGGTCGATGTCGTCGAGCAGAATGTCGGCGGCGCGGGTGAGCTGCACGTTGAGGCAGGTGTCGAGCACGTCGGAGGAGGTCATGCCCTGATGCACGAAGCGCGCCTCGGGGCCGACGATTTCGGCCAGATGGGTGAGGAAGGCGATGACGTCGTGCCTGGTCTCGCGCTCGATCTCATCGATCCGCGCGACGTCGAAGGTGGCGTCCTTGGCCTTGGCCCAGATCGTTCTGGCAGCCTCTTTCGGGATCACCCCGAGTTCCGCCAGCGCGTCCGCCGCATGCGCCTCGATCTCGAACCAGATCTTGAAGCGGGTCTGGGCCTCCCAGATCGCAGCCATTTCGGGGCGGGTGTAGCGGGGGATCATTCAACGTCTCCGGACGGTTCGCAGGGAGGCGCCAGGCACGATGTGAGGCGCGAGTCCGAGCATTGTTTTTACGCCGTGCTTTAGCAGAGCGGCCGGGCCTGAACAAACGCCGGCGTGTGGCACCGGGCAGCGCCCCCGGGCCCGGCCGGACGGCCAATCCGTCACGCAAGGCGCGGTCAATCACGTAATATTGACTGACAGATATTGTAATCTGTAATCGGGACTCCCTATTTAGACGTTGACGCCATGCCTGGGGCGTCGCGTGAACCGCCGACCGGGCGCGGACCGCGGAATTGCAGAGGACGACCGCTATGACCTTCGAGATTTTGAATTGGACTGCTCATATCCAGCGCTGGCTCAACGTCCGCGTGGCGCGGCATCTGGCCGCGCGGGCTGAGAAGCTGGCGCGCTAACGGGGAACTTCAACGCCAACCCGCCAGGTCGCTTCTCAAAAGCCTTGTTGTTGGAAAAGGCTGGGGTAGCTAGACTGGCAAGGAAACGGACGGTGCGCGCATGAACGACACGCTGGTTCTGACCCCCGAGCGGATACTTGAAGCGACCGAGGACGCTCTGCGCCGCTATGGCCTCGCCAAGGCCACGGTGGTGGATGTGGCCCGTATGCTCGATGTCAGCCACGGCAGCGTCTACCGCCATTTCCCAAGCAAGGCCTCGTTGCGCGAGGCGGTGGCGAAACGCTGGCTCGACCGGGTCAACGCACCGCTGCAGAAGATTGCAGACAGTGCGGGCCCCGCGCCTGCCAAGCTCGAGCGCTGGCTCCGCACCATGATCGCGATCAAGCACAAGAAGGTCGGCGACGATCCCGAGATGTTCGCGACCTATCTGGCGCTGGCGCAGGAGGCCTGCAAGGTGGTCCGGGCTCACAAGGACGGCCTGGTCGATCAGATCGCCCAGATCCTGACCGAGGGCACAAAACAGGGCGCCTTCCATGTCACCGATACCACAGCGACCGCGCGCTCGCTGTTCGACGCCACCTGCCGCTTCCATCATCCCGCCCATGCCGAGGAATGGAAGGATCCGCAGCTCGACGCCCGGATCGATGCTCTTTTGGCGCTGCTGTTGAAGGGCCTGGAAGCCCCGCGTAAGCGCTGATCATCTTTGCCGGCGATTTTTGCCGCCGCGCCCTTGCACCTGCGCTACTGCACCTCAGTCAGCCCGCATTTGACAGCCAGCCGGACCAGCTGCGCGTCCGTTCGCATGCCGGTCTTGGCCTTGACCAGGTAGTGATAGTTTTGCACCGTCTTCAGGCTGAGATTGAGACTCGAGGCGATCTGTTCCGTGGTCGAGCCGGCCGCGAGCTGCCGCAGGATCTCGATTTCCCTCTCCCCAAGCAGATCAAGCGGCGATTGCGGCTCCATCAGGCTGTCTTCCGCCAGAACATGGGCGATGTCGTCGCTCATGGCGCGCTCGCCGCGCGCCACGGTGCGGATCGCCCGGATCAGCGTCGCCGGTTCGCTGCTCTTGGTGACATAGCCGCTCGCGCCCGACTTGAAGGCGGCCTTCACCTGCGCCGGCTCGCTGTACATGCTGAAGACAAGGACGCGCGCGCGGCTGTCGCGCGCGCGGATGTTGCGGATCGCCTCCAGGCCGCTTGCGCCCGGCATCGAGATGTCCATCACCACGACGTCGGGAGCATGGGTCTTGAAGGCACCGTAAGCGCTGGTCGCGCTGTCGGCCTCCGCGACCACGCG
This sequence comes from Bradyrhizobium sp., assembly GCF_049581145.1. Taxonomy (GTDB): domain Bacteria; phylum Pseudomonadota; class Alphaproteobacteria; order Rhizobiales; family Xanthobacteraceae; genus Bradyrhizobium. The sequence goes on along the minus strand of NZ_JBAURI010000484.1, from coordinate 3,510 downwards.
GAAGTCGTGCTGATGTTCGAGGACGCGCCGGTAGCCTTGCCGGACCACCGGATGGTCGTCGACCAGCAGGATCGAAATGCCCGGCGCCTGGGAGACCGACACGCGGGGCATCATGCGGCGATCGGAATCGTGGCGGCTACGCTGAGACCACGCGCCGCGCGCGCGATCGACAGCGAACCGCCAAGCGCGGTCACGCGCTCGCGTATTCCAGTCAGGCCGAAGCCGGCGGATTGGGCGACCTTCGCGGCGTCGCCGCCACCATCGTCTTCGACGCAGATCAGAAGCGCGTTTTCCGCGCCGGTCCGCCGCTCGATCCGCAGCGATATCTGCCGCGCCGCGCTGTGGCGCAAGGAGTTGGTCAGGCACTCCTGGGCGATCCGATAGACCGTGGTGGCGACGGAGCCGCGCACGTCGGTCAGGTCGCCCAGCAGGTCGAGCCGGACCGTGGGCCGCGTCGCACTGTGCGCTTCCCAGCTGTCGACCAGGCTGACGAGGCTTGCCTCGAGCCCAAGTTCCTCCGCGGGCGGGTGGCGCAGCCGGTTCAAGGTGCCGCGCAGGCATGTCATCAGGTGCATCGTCGCTTGCGAGATCATCCGCGCATCCTGTGCGATACGCGCCTTGTTGGGGGCCTTGTTGTGATCCGCAGCGCTGTCCGCCTCGATCGCGCTGGCGAAGGCGAGCACGGCCGTCAGATTTTGTCCGAACTCGTCATGCAGTTCGCGGGCCAGCGCGCGCCGCTCATCGTCGCGAATTTCCAGGAGCCGCCGGGTCAACAAGGCCCGGTGCGCCGTCGCCTGCGCCAGGCGTTCGCCGAGTTCGGTGACAGCGCGCCCGATCATCGCAAACTCCATCGACCGGAAACGCGGCAGCGCTGTCCGGTGTCGGCCGTCAGCGATGCTTTGCAATGCAACAACGATCGAGCGCGCCGGTGCCAGCGTCTGCGCGATCACGAATGATGCAAGCAGGGCAATGCCGAGCGCCATCAGCAGCGCGACGTCGATGACGTCGAGGACCTGGTCCCAGGCCAGCCGGATCGCGGCATCGCCATCGGCGATCGCTGATACCGTGCCTGAGTTGGTTGCGCGGGCGCTGATCGGTTGAGCCACGGCTGCGTGATTGCCGAACAGCCCGCGCACGATGATCGCGAACCAGCGCGGCGGCGCCTTGCCGATCCCGGCGTCCTGGCCGCACAGCGGCTTCTCGACCTCGGTCTCCGGTTCAAACCGGACGCAAACCCCGGGCGAAATAAGCTTCATGGTTTCGATCGTGCGCCACTCGGGGGCCGGCACCAGATGCTCGCGCTCCCTGTTGCTGCGCAGCAGCAATTCGCGCCAGTACAGCGCCTCCATGGCCCGGGAGACCCGCTCGGCGGAAGCGGCCGTCGCGCGATCGACGCTGTGATAGGCGTCCACCGTCGCCCAGATGGTCGCCGCTCCCAGACACAAAACGACAACGGCCAGCAGCCGGGCGATGAGCTGAAGCACGAGGCGCATCCGACGACCTCCATCACTTTTCGCGGCAACACTTTTCGCGGCAAGACTTCTCACCGCAAGACTGTTCACCCCATGACTCTTTGCCTCACGATAGCAACATGGCTGTCCGGTGCCAAATGCAAGCTTGGCCGCGGAGCATGCTCGGGAAGATTTCCCGACCGGTCGTGGGCATATGGCTTTGGACGGCGGCGGCCGCCTCTGTTTAACTGAGGGCGGGCGTCCGCCCGTCAACGGCTCGAAGAAGCCGTCCTTCCAGGGAGCCGAACCGTCATGAGTCGCAAAAACGGCGGCAGCGCCGCATCGTCAGGCAACGACGGGCCGGAGCGCGGGCCGCTGCTGTTCTGGATGATCTTCACCGGCCTTTCGATCTTTGCCGGCGTGCTGTTGTGGCGATACGGGCTGATCCGCCTGATGGTGCGCTCCGATCGCACCTATCTGTCGAGCATCATCGCGGTCCTCTACGTCATCACGTCCTGCCACTGCTTTTGGCGGACCCGAAAGATCGCGCGCGAAGGCGACGCGGCCGGGCGCTGCCGCGCGATCCTGTCGGCTGCCGACGGCAGCAAGGCGCTGGCCGTCGATGCAAACGTGCTGCCGCCCGGGCTGGTGACGGACCATATCAAGAGCCTGGTGACCAAGGCCGAAACCCAGGGGGCCGGGAAAGGCGCAGGACGCATCGACCAGACGCTGCTGTTGCGCTCGCTGGCCGATCGCCTGCGCGGCTCCAACGGGTTCGGCGCCTTCGCCTCCGACACGCTGATGAAGCTCGGCCTGCTCGGCACCATCATCGGCTTCATCATTATGCTGGCGCCGATCGCCGGCCTCGATGCCGCCGACAAGGTCGCGATGAAATCCTCGATGGGATTGATGAGCGACGGCATGGCGGTCGCGATGTACACGACGCTTGCGGGCCTGGTCGGCTCGATCCTGGTCCGGATCCAATATTACATGCTGGATACGGCGACCCAGCGGGTGTTCTCCGACGCGGTGACGCTGACCGAGACGCGCGTCACCCCTGCCTTGGAACGCAGCCATTTGGAACGCCGCCATGATGGATGAGTTCGGTCTCTATCCGCGCGAGGAGCCGTTCGATCCCTTCAGCGTGATGCTGTTCAAGGCGCTGCAGGTGGTGGCCTTCCTGTTCTTCCTGGCGCTGCTCGCGATCTCGCCGGACTCGAAAGAGGGCAAGGTCGATTCCAAGGCCGAATTCATCATCACGATGGACTGGCCGGACAATCACCCCGACGACCTCGATCTCTTCGTGCAGGATCCGATCGGCAATATCGCCTGGTACCGGCATCGCGAGGCGGGATTCCTCACCCTCGACCGCGACGATCGCGGCGGCGCCAATGATTTCATCCTCGTCAACGGCCGCAAGATCGCCTCGCCGATCCGCGAGGAGATCGTCACCGTGCGCGGCATCGTGCGCGGCGAATACACCGTCAATGTCTCGCACTTCCAGGCGACGACCGGACAGCCGGTGCAGGCGACCGTGAAGGTGCAGAAGCTCAATCCGACCGCGCAGGTGATTTTCGACGACAAGGTCACGGTCGATCACACCGGCGACGAAAAGACCGCGTTGCGCTTCTGGCTCGACGCCGAAGGCAAGGTCATCGACGTGCAGCGGCGGCCGAAATCGCTCATGGAGACATTCCGGAACGTCTCGCGCAACGGCGCGGATCTGGATCCAAAGACCGGCGTCAGCATGACCGGCGACAGGGTGCCACGCCATGAGTAGCCTGCAATCGGTGATCGTCATGCTGTCGATCGGCTACGCGCTGATCGGCGCGCTGCTGCTCGTCGTGCTGGTCTATGCGCGGCTGCCCTGGCCGGCCAAGGCCTTGGCGGTGATCATGACCAGCGCATTCTATATCGTCAGCTTCAACGGCACGCGCGGGCTGCTCGGCTGGGCCAGCACCGACCGGCTGCCGGCCTCGTTCAAGCTGTTGCAGGCCCGGATCGTGGAGCCGCATTCGCTGCAAGGCGATCCGGGGTCGGTTTACCTGTGGGTCGAGGA
>NZ_JBAURI010000483.1:0-6768 GCF_049581145.1 Bradyrhizobium sp. | reverse complement strand
CGCCCCGCCCGGCGGCTGGGACAGCGGGCCGGCGCAGACGGCGATCACGAAGCCGGCTGCTGCCGCCAAGCCGCTCCTGATCAAGCGCGCCGCCGCGCGCTGATCGTTAGGCGCGCCGCGGACAGCGCGATACCAGCATATCCATCCGCGACAGAACCCGATAAACAGGCACCCTGATAAAAGGCCCGCGACGTAAGATCGAGATATAATTTCAAGACTGGGCCGCGCGCGATCACGGCTGACGCTCGAGCGTTTCGGTCGCGCGTCGCGGCCAAGAACATGCGCCAAACGGTTTAGCCGAGGGATCGAAAGAGACCGGGTTGTCCAGCGAGGATCACGACAAGGGCCCGCGCGCGTCCGTGCCGGGAGCGGGAGGGCCGTGGGGCAAACCGGTACCCGGGCCGATCGAGCGGTCGCGGGCTCTGATCGGACCTGCTCGCCGCGGCAAATGGCGGCGTCCAGCTTCGGTCGCCCTGTTCGTCCTGATCATGCTCAGCGTTGGCGCCCGTGCGTTCAAGGACCTGTCGCGGCCCGAGGCCTGGGCCTATTGGAAAGACCTTTACTTCTCGCCGAGCCTGACGTCGTCATTGGCGATCATCCCCGATCCTGACGGCTCGCCTCGGCGGGTGAAAGCGCTCGACGTGCGCGGCAGGATCGGAGCCGCGGCCGCGAGCTGGTTCCGCGAGCGGCTCGATGACGCCCATCTCGCACCCGGCGACATCGTGGTGCTATCGTCCCCCGGCGGAGACCTCGGCCAAGCCATCATCATGGGCGAAGGCGTCCGATCGCGCGGACTTTCAACCGCAGTCGGCATCGCGGATGGTTCCGGCGCGATCGCGCGGTCTTACTGCGCCAGCGCCTGCGTGCTGGTCTATGCCGGTGGCAAGACCCGATTCGGCGTCGAAGGCTCGCGTCTGGGCGTTCACCGGTTTGTCACCGCCATGGCAGGGCGCGATCCAGTTGCCGAAACCCAGCGCACCACGGGCATGGTCCTGAACTACATGACGCGGATGGGCGTGTCCTCCGCCATCGTGGAAGCGATGTCCGCGACCAGCGACGTGCGCTGGTTGACCGCGCAGGAAGCCGAGGCGATGAAGCTCGTCACGGATCCCGTCCGCACGCGCTGAGCCGCCGCTGGCTTGTCGTCCGGCCGCTCGATCACCGTGGCAACGCCGGGCTCCAGAAGTTTCGGCCACTTGCCGGAACCGACCATGTCAAAGCCGGCGCGCGGGTCACTTCGGCTCTGGCAGAAGTGCGCCCGGCCGTCGGCATGCACGGGAGCGATCGCAGCATCGGGAAACGCGCGCGCGGTCTCGATCGCGTCGTTGATATCCATCCCGAGGTCGAACGGCCCGCGGGTCTGCGTCGCGCCGGCGAATGGGGCACCACGTCGACCTGAAGCGCCGAGCCAGTTCGGCGACGCCATCGTGCCAGACCGTGTCGCCGCTGATGGTCGGACCGCCGATCAGGGTGTGTGTCGTGATCGGCTCCTTTGCAGCGAGGCGCTTGCGCTGGTGTCGGGACGGGTCACGAGATAAATGCCGAGCGCCACCGGGACGATTCCGAGCAGGTCGCGGACCGTGACGTGTTCGCCCAACACCAGGAACGCGAACAGCATCCCAAGCGGCGGCATCAGGAAATGATAGGCGCTCGCGGCAGTCGCCCCGCAGACTTTGAGCAGATGAAACCATAGCAGATAGGCCAGCACCGATCCGCCAAGCACGAGGAAAGCGAACGCGCCGGCGAGCTTCGCATTCGGCACGATCGCGCCGACGTCGGCCACGCGGAGCGCGACAGGCAGCAGCACGAGACCCGCGGCGAGATTCTGCACGCCATTGCCGGTCCACAGGCTGCCCTTGGGCGCGAACAGCTTGAATAGGATGGTGCCGCTGACCAGCGAGGCAAGCGAGGCGAGCGTAAAGAGAATGCCGTGCAGGCTGTCGGTGCCGGCCGACATCCGGTGCCAGACGATGAAAGCGACGCCGGCGACGCCGAGCACGAGGCCCAGCACCTTGCGCCGGGTCAGCGTCTCGCCGAGAAACATCGCAGCCAGCACCGCCGTGAACACCGGATTGGACGACACGATCAGACCGCCGAGTCCGGCCGAGACCGACTGCAGGCCGGTATAGCCGAGGCCGAGATAGAGCGCGTTATTGGCAACGCCGAGAACGGCGAACATCGCGACCTCGCGCCACGATAACGACCACGCATCGCTGCGAAACGCGGAGATGACGATGATCAGAACACCTGCCAGCGAGAACCGCGCCGCCAGCAGAATCAGCGGCGGGCAATAGGTGACGCCGATTTTGCCGGCGACGAAGGCAAAGCTCCAGAGCAGGCAGAACAGGCCGACATAAATTGGCAGCGGATTGAAGCGGGACCCGGAAATCAGAACCGGGGGCGAAAGCGACATGGCGGATCTCCTCGGACGTGACCCGCTGGATCTAAAGCCGCCCCTTGGCATTTGGAAATTAAATGATAAACTCATATCCAGTTGATTTTCCAATGGAGGCGCAGGTGCTGGACCTCGATCTGCTACGCAGCTTCGTCTCGGTGGTGGACGCCGGCGGCTTCACCCGCGCCGGCGAGCGCGTCCACCGTACCCAATCGACCGTCAGCCAGCAGATCAAGCGGTTGGAGGACGAGATCGGCCAGCCGCTCTTGAACCGCAACGGCAGGGAGGTGACGCCGACGGAACCCGGCGAACGCCTGCTGTCCTATGCGCGGCGGCTGTTGGCGCTCGCCGAAGAAGCGTGCGACGTGCTGGCGCGGCCCGGTGACGCAGATGCGGTCAGGCTCGGCATCCCCGAAGACTTCGCCGCCTATCGGCTAGCGAAGTGGCTCGCGACGTTTTCGCGCGCGCACCCGAGCCTGCGGCTCGACGTCCGCGCCGACCAGAGCATCTCGCTGCGGCGTGACCTGGAGCGCGGCGACCTCGACCTCGCGCTGCTCAAACGCGATGCCGGCGAGAAGGGCGGCATCGCGGCGTGGCCGGAGCGCGTGCACTGGGTCACCAGCAAGAGCCATCCGATCGATTTCAAGGTTGCGTCGGTGCCGCTGATCGGTTTTCCCTTGGGCTGTCTGTACCGGTCACGCGCGATCCATGCGCTGGAGAGCGCCGGCCGCGCCTGGCACATGGCCTACACCTCATCGAGTCTCGCCGGCATTCAGGCCGCGGTCGCCGCCGGGATGGGGGTGAGCATTTTGTCGGAAATGGCGATCCAGGCCGACCATCGGGTGCTGAACGCGAAGGACGGTTTTACGCCGATCGAGCGGACAGAAATCGCGCTGGTGACGTCCCCCACGGCCAGCCCCGCGACGCTGCGGCTCGCCGATCGCCTCGCCGCGTTCTGCAACACCGTGCAGGCCAAGGCGGCGTAACCAAACTTTCCCTCGGGAGAGGCGAAGAAAAGAGCCGTCGCATGCTCAATAGCACCGCGAGGCGGTGATGCTGTGGACGCGGGTGTCGCCGAGCACATGGGCCATGAAGCCCGGCGTCCGGAAGATCTTTGCGAACGCCGCATCGCGGATGCTGAGGCCCCCGGTGTAGGCGCCAAATGAGGGCATCACCAGCCGTTCGTTGTCGCAAGCGAAGCAGCGCCGTTCCATGGCGCGGCCGCGGGTGGCCACCCGCGCTTTCGGGTGCAGATGGCCGGCGATCTCGCCGAACGCGCCGGTCGGCTCATGGCGGAACGCGATCCTGCCGATCGCGACTTCATTGGCGACCATGCCGCCGAGACTGGAGGGCAGCGCCGGATCGTGATTGCCGGAAATCCAGATCCAGTCGCGCCGCGCCTGTAGCGCCGCCAGCGTCTCGCGGTCGCCGCCCGACAGCCGCCGATGGCCGTTCCGGTCATGAAAACTGTCGCCCAGCGCGATCACCATGCGCGGATCATGCCGCGCGACGACGGCGGCGAGCCGACCGAGCGTCGCGACAGTGTCATAGGGCGGCAGCAACACGCCCCGCGCGGCAAAACTCGAGCCTTTTTCGAGATGCAGGTCGGCGACGACGAGCAGGCGCGGCTCCTCCCAGAACAGCGCGCCGGAGAGATCGGCGAACATCGTAACGCCCGCGATCTCGAGAGCGCCTTGAGAGATGACGGAACGCACCGCTTGCTCCGTCATGGCCGGGCATGGCCGTCTGAAGGGCGGCGTCGCTTCCGCTCGCCTGCGCCTTGCCATCTACGTCTCGCCCGTGGAAAGGAAGACGTCGATGTCCTGGACGAGTCCGGGCATGACGACGTCGAGAGATCGGAGCCCCGCAAAACCATTCCCCTTATGAAGGTCTCTTCCAAGACATCGCCCTTCTACGACATCGCCTCTTTGACGAGTTCATCGGCGGCTTCCGCCAACAACTCGTCGGCGGCTTCGCCATAAACCTGCTCGCGGCCGATCTCCAGCATCACCGGGACTGCGAGCGGCGAAACGTGGTCGAGTTCCCGATGGGTGATTCGACCTCTGATTCGCGACAGCATATCACCCAATCGGCGCAGATCGAGCAAGCCGGTCGCGGCATCGGCGCGCGCGGCGCGCAGCAGCACATGATCGGACTGATGCTTGCGCAGCACGTCGTAGATCAGGTCGGTCGAGAACAGGACCTGGCGCCTGGTCTTCTCCTCATCGGTGAAGCGCCGCGCGATCAGGCCGGAAATCAGCGCGCAGGCGCGGAAGGTGCGCTTCATCAGCGCGGATTCGGCCAGCCAGGCTTCGAGATCGTCGCCCAGCATGTCCGGATCGAACAGCGCGTCCAGATCGAGCATGCCATGGCGGATCATCGACGACAGGTCGCCGATCGCCCAGACCGCCAGCGCGTATTCATTGGCGACGAAGCCGAGCGGCCGGGCGCGAGCGCGCTCCAGCCGTCGCGTCAGGAGCATGCCGAGGGTCTGGTGCGCGAGCCGTCCCTCGAAGGGATAACAGACGAAATAATGTTTGCTGGCGCGTGGAAAGGTCTCGACCAGAAGCTCCCGCGTGCCGGGCACCAGCGAAACATCCCGCTGCAGCATCAGCCAGTCGCGCACCTGCTCCGGCAGCGCGCCCCAGGCGCGTCTGTCGTCGAGCAATTTGCGGACCCGTTCGGCCAAGTAGGTCGAGAGCGGAAACTTGCCGCCCATGTAGGACGGCACTTTGGCGTCCTTGTCGTCGGCGCGCGAGACATAGACCTGGTCCTCCACCAGCGCCTCGTAACGCACGACCTCGCCGCCGAACACGAAGGTGTCTCCGACCACAAGCCCCTCGATGAAATATTCCTCGATCTCGCCCAGCATCCTCCCGCCGCGCGCAATCGCGCCGGTCGATCCCTTGTTCTGCCCTTGCCCGCCGCGCGAGCGCACCAGCCGCACCTTCAGCATCGCGTCTTCGACGATGGTCCCGACATTGAGCCGGTAGCTCTGCCGCACTCTCGGATTGGCGACGCGCCAGCGGCCTTGCTTGTCCTGCCTGATCCGCGCGAAGCGCTCGTAGGTCTTCAGCGCGTAGCCGCCGGTCGCAACGAACTCGACCACATCGTCGAAATCGCTGCGCGACAGCCTGGCGTAGGGCACCGCGGTCCGCACCTCGTCATAGAGTTCATCAGACAGGAACGGCTCGCCGCAGGCACGGCCAAGCACATGCTGGGCCAGCACGTCGAGCGCGCCAGTCCGGAGCGGCGGCGTATCCTGGGCATTTTCCGCAATCGCGTCGATCGCGACCCGGCACTCCAGAACCTCAAAGCGGTTGGCCGGGACCAGAACGGCGCGCGAGGCTTCGTCGATGCGGTGATTGGCGCGGCCGATCCGCTGCATCAGCCGCGAGGCCCCCTTGGGTGCGCCGATATTGATGACGAGATCGACATCGCCCCAGTCGACGCCGAGATCGAGCGAGGAGGTGCAGACCACGCCGCGCAGTTTGCCGGCTGCCATCGCGTCCTCGACCTTGCGGCGCTGGGCGACGTCGAGCGAACCGTGATGTAGCGCGATGGCCAGCCCGTCATCATTGATGCGCCAGAGGTCCTGGAACAACATCTCGGCCTGGCTGCGGGTGTTGACGAACACCAGAGTGGTCTTGTTGACCTTGATCAGCTCATAGATCTCGCCTAGCGCGTGACGCGCGGTGTGGCCGGCCCAGGGCAGGCGTTCGCGCGTGTCCAGCATTTCGACGATCGGAGGCGCGGCGCCGCCGCCGAACACGATGTCGGCGCCCGTGCGCAACCCTTGACTGGATCCTCGCGGCTGCGGCACCAGAAATCGCGCCAGTTCGTCCGGCTCTGCCACGGTCGCCGACAGGCCGATCGCGCGCGCGTCGGGCGCAAGCTGCCACAGCCGCGCCAACCCGAGCGACAACAGGTCGCCGCGCTTCGAGGTGACCAGCGCGTGCAATTCGTCGAGCACGATGCGCCGTAGTGACGCAAACAGAAACGGTGCGTCGTCGGAGGACAGCAGCAGTGCGAGCTGCTCGGGCGTGGTCAACAGGATGTCCGGCGGATAGCGCCGCTGACGCTGCCGCCGCGACACCGGCGTATCGCCGGTGCGGGTCTCGACCTTGATCGGCAGCCCCATCTCGGCAATCGGCGCCTCCAGATTGCGCGCAATATCTACCGCGAGCGCCTTCAGCGGCGAGATGTAGAGCGTGTGCAGTTCCCGGCTGCGTGCGACGCCGCGGCCGGTGGAGATCAATTCGCGGCGCGGCGGCGGGGCGAGGATCTCCTCTCCCAAAGCGAGTGCCTCCTGCGCGCCGCCCCCCGCGCGCGCAGCGCGTGGTGGGGAGACAGGAGGCTGCATCGAACCAGAC
>NZ_JBAURI010000482.1:0-5856 GCF_049581145.1 Bradyrhizobium sp. | reverse complement strand
CTTTTCGAGAGCCCGGTCGTAGTATGGCGCCAATGCACGATCGCGATTCGGCCAAACGCGCCGGAACGGATTCTGCGCTGGTGTCGGTTCGACGCGCCCCTTTTGCCATCACCTCAATGGCGTCAGTTCCGCCCGAAGAGGTCCTGGCGGCTGAGCGATCGACCGATTTTTTGCGCAGTTTGGCATTGGCACGGCGTTGATGCCGATGCATGTGCTGCGATTTTCGAGACGGCGCATAGGCCTCCTTGCCCCCAGACTGTTTGTGCGCTGACAACCGTCGCGCTTCCAGGATGCCGGCGCTTGAGTCCGGATCAGACATCTCGGCCGTAACGACCGAAATTTCTGATTCGGATTCTGGGATCTGCCTGCAGTCACCTGCTATCTCAGGACTCCACGCGCCATGCCAATCAACAACGGGCGACTGGGAAAATGCTAATGCGCCGGCGCGGCCTTCTTGCCCGCCATCGGCGGCGGCTTGATCGCCGCAGCCTGCGACGGCAGATACTTGGCGATGATCGCGGGATCGATCGTGGCCATTGCAGAGTCCGGCAGGCGTTCCCAGACCTCGTCCATGCCGAACAGCGAAATCCCGATATAGCCGCGCAGTGTCAGCGACTGGCCGTCCTCGCTCAGCGTCATCTTCGCCTTGTAGATCTTGCCGTCGCGCGGATCGAGGATGTTGCCGTTCTCATATTTCAACCCATCCCGCTTCATGTCGCGGATGAAGGAAATCCCGAGCACCGGTGCGTTCTTGCGGTCGTCGGTGCATTTGGAGCAGAAGGAGGCGGTATCCTCTTCGCCGTCCTTCGGAAACGTCTTGGCGATCACGCCTTCGAAAATGCCATTGTGATCCACCATCAGGACATCGACGACGGGCTTGCCCTTTTCGACCTTCTGCCACAGGCCCGCGGCCGAAGGTTCGTCCTCGGCGCGCGCCGGCAACGCACCGGCGAAGCAGATGGCAAGACCGGCCAAGGCCGCCGGCAGCAGTGGAACTCGAAACGGATGTCGCATCGTCGTCACCTGACCAACTCTTCCAGTGAATGGCCGCAGACTACGGCCATTTCGAGAACGGTTCTAGTGCCCCCAGCTTGAGCCATTCCAGCCGGACGACAGCTATCAAGTCATAATTCGGTTGGAATCAATTGACGCCGAGCTTCTTCTGCAGACTCGATGACGATGTCGTGTACTGGAACACGAGCCGCTTGTCCGGATAGACATAGCGATGGGCTTTCTGCGCCATCAGCGCGCCCTCATGGAATCCGCACAGGATCAGCTTCAGCTTGCCCGGATAGGTGTTGATGTCCCCGATCGCAAAAATCCCGGGAACGCTGGTCTCGAAAGCCGACGTCTCGACCGGAACCAGATTGTTCTCGAGCGCGATGCCCCAGTCGGCAACCGGGCCGAGCTTCATGGTCAGGCCGAAGAACGGCAGCATGGTGTCGCAAGCGATCCTCGAGACCGCGTTGTCGTTGCCCTTGACGGTCGCGCCGGACAGGACGCCGCGCTCGCCCTCCAGCGCGGTCACCTGACCGATCCTCAGATCGAGCTTCCCGGAAGCCACCAGCGCGCGCATCTGTTCGACGCTGTGCGGCGCCGCGCGGAAATCGTCGCGCCGATGCAACAGCGTGACCCGCCTGGCGATCGGCTGCAGGTTCAGCGTCCAGTCGAGCGCGGAGTCGCCGCCCCCGACGATCAGGATGCTCTTGTCGCGGAACTGTTCCATCTTGCGCACCGCGTAGAACACCGAAGAACCTTCATAGGCTTCGATGCCCGGCACCGGCGGGCGCTTCGGCTGGAACGAGCCGCCGCCTGCGGAGATCACCACCACCTTGCACTCGAACACCTTGCCGGCGTCGGTCGTGACGCGGAACGCGGGATCACCGATCTTCTCGATCTTCTCCACCATCTCGTTGAGATGGAAGCTCGGATGGAAAGGTGCGATCTGCTCCATCAGCGCTTCCGTCAGCCCGTGACCGGTGACCAGGGGAATGCCGGGAATGTCGTAGATCGGTTTTTCCGGATAGAGCTCGGCGCATTGGCCGCCGGTCTTGTCGAGAATATCGACCAGATGCGCCTTCATATCGAGCAGGCCCAATTCGAACACCGCAAACAGTCCGCAAGGACCCGCGCCGATAATCAGCACATCGGTTTTGATCGCTTCGCTCATATCGCTTCTTTTCGGTTGGCAAGCGCCCGGCGGATCTGGGCGCGGAAGAGGCTTTCGCCTGTCTAACCAACGCCGCCAGCGGAGGAAAGCCATAATATGATGGCGGCGGCCAATGCCGCCTCTTGCCCATTTCGGCGGCGGGGCTGTAAGAATTTAGGCCCTTTTCGGAGACTGCCCCGTGAACGCTCCCCTGCGTGCCGACGCCACGCCGCACCTGGAAGACTTTCCCTACCGGCTCACCGACAATGTGCGTTTCGCCGATCTCGATCCCAATCAGCATGTCAACAACGCGGTCTATGCGAGCTATTTCGAGACCGGCCGCGTCACCTTGGTGAAAGACCGCGCTTATGGGCTGATGCCGCCGGGGCTCGGCTGGATCATGGTCCGGCTGGACATCCATTTCCGCGCCGAACTGCGCTGGCCCAACACGATCGAAATGGGGCTTGGCGTCAGCAAGCTCGGCCGCACCTCGGTGACATTCGACCAGGTTGTTTTTTCCGAAGGCGTCTGCGTGGCATCGGCGCGATCGGTCAGCGTCCTGATCGATCAGGCGACACGCAAGCCTACGGCGCTGACGGAGGACGTCGTCGCCAATCTCAGGCGATGGCTGCGGCGGGGCGTCGAGATCGCACAGGGCGAGTGACGGCGGCGCCGGTCAGGACTCCTAACTAAGCCTGCCGCTCCGGCGTGGAGACCACGAGCCCGTCGAGTTCGTCGGTGACCTTGATCTGGCACGACAACCGTGAATTCGGCCGCACGTCGAAGCCGAAATCCAGCATGTCCTCTTCCATCGGCGATGGCGGACCGACCTTCTCGCGCCACGCCTCGTCGACATAGACATGGCAGGTGGCACAGGCGCAGGCGCCGCCGCATTCGGCTTCGATGCCCGGAACGGCGTTGCGGATGGCCGCTTCCATGACGGTCGCGCCGTTCTCGACTTCGATGGTGCGGGTTTCGCCGCGATGGTCGACAAAGTTTATTTTGGCCATGTGTGCTCGTGCTGCCCGGAAATGAGGTCCGGGCAGTCCTATAACGGGTCGATCCGCTCCGCGCTAGTTCAGGGCCGGCGCAAAATCGCTTCCGCCGCCGTGCAAGCCTCGGCGACCGCGTCGTAGAGCTCGTGCAAGGCTTGAGCGAAACCTTGAGAAAAGGCTTGCGACGGATCGACGCCTTGCCGGAGGGTGGCCTCCACGCCGGCGGCACCATCGGCAACGCGAAAGGCGCCGATTGCGCGCGCCGCCCCCTTCAGCGTGTGCGCCAGGACGATCGCATCGCGACGCGCATCGCCGGGCGCATCGGCCGGCGATGCGCCCAGGGCTTCCACGATTCGGGTCGCCTGCTTGACGAACATCCCCAGCACTTCGCGCTCAAGGCCGGCGTCGTCGAGCGTCATTCGCGCCAGATGGCGCAGATCGATCGGTCCGTCGTCGGGAACAAGCGGCGGGGATGGCATCCAGTCGATCCGTTGCAGGTGAAGCGGCATGAGGTTGATCCAAATATCCCCACCTTTTTCAGTATCCGCGGAAAGCGGTGATGAGGTACTCGGTAGCCAATCACGGATGTGGTTAATGGATCGTTTTGATGCAGATGCCGCGAATTCGCCTTGTTTTTGCCCGTCGCCCACCACATTCTCAAAATGGAACAGGGATTTTTGAAGACTGGTAAGACCTTAGCAGCGTCTTCTGTTAACGATGATTAAGAATGTCTTAATCGCGGCCATTTCATTCGACCCGCGCAACCAATAGGATGGCCGGTGGATGCAATGGGTAAGCTGGCTGTTTTGGCCTGCTTGGGGCGCGCAATGGGATCCGGTTTTGAGCTTGCAAGGGGCGCTTGCGCAAGGCTCGCCGGGCTGCGTAGTGAGATGAGGGCTCAGACTGAACATGGCAAACAACCCCAAGAAGGTCAAAGACCCTACCGAAGTTGCGCTTTCTGCCATTCAGGAAGCACTCAACATCAGTGACGGTGCTATGGATACGGGCAGGGGTTCGTCGCGCAGCGACATCGCGCAACCGGCCCCAGCCGTTGTGACGCTCAACGATCCCGCCTATGACGTGCACCCGGGCGCGGATCGTTCCATCTTCGAGCCGATGGAAGACGCGCGCGCGACGCGCCGCCCCGCCAATGACGACCGCGAAACCATCGGGCAGATTCTGCAGGCGATCCAGAAGGGCCGCCCCGCGCGCAATGTCTACACGCTCGCAACCGTGTTTGCCGGCATCTGGATCCTCGGCGGCGCCCTTCTGACGATCAGCTTCCTCTCCTCGCTGCAGGCCGCGATCGGTCAGGGCAGTGGCGCTGTGCTGATGCTGGCCGGCCTTGCGGCATTGTTCTTCGCCCCGGTGCTGTTGTTCTACGTGCTGGCGAGCCTTGCCTGGCGCGGGCAGGAATTGCGCATGATCGCGCAATCGATGGCGCAGGTCGCGATTCGCTTCTCCGAACCCGAGGGCGCGACCAGCGATTCGATGGTGACGGTCGGTCAGGCGATCCGCCGCGAGGTCGCGGCGATGGGCGACGGCGTCGAGCGCGCGATCGCGCGGGCCGGCGAACTCGAAACCCTGGTCGCCAATGAGGTCTCGGCGCTGGAACGCGCCTACAGCGACAACGAGGTGCGGATCCGCGCGCTGTTGCAGGACATCGCCCATCAGCGCGACAATCTGGTCGGACAGGCCGAGCAGGTGCGCAGCGCGATCTCCGGCGTGCAGATCGACCTGCGCCACGATATCGCGCTGATCTCTGATGCGATCGCCTCCCGCGTCGACGAAGTCGCCAAAAGCATCACCGGCGCGCTGGAAGAGCGCGGCGCCCACATCACGGCCGCGCTGAGCAATGCCGGCGACAACATGATCCTAGCGCTCGGCGAGCGCGGCGGCGATCTGCTCGATCGCCTCGAGGAAGCAAGCGCCGAGACCACCCGCGCCGTGCTGGACGCCTCCGAGCGCCTCACCACCAGCCTCAACTTCAAGACCGGGCATGTCCACGACGAATTCGTCGACCTGGCCGACCGCGTCCACGAGATGCTGAATGAGCGGATCGACCACATCACCGGTGAGTTCGAACAGCGCTCGTCCGCCATCATCGACGGCATCTCCGAGCGTACCGAACAGGTGCACGACGCGCTGAAGAGCTCTGGCGATTCGCTGCTTCTGGAGCTCGAGCTGCGCAGCAATGACCTGTCGAGCAAGATCGACGAGGCCAGCAGCCGGCTCGCCAGCCATGTCACCACCAGCGGCGAAAAGGCCAGCGAGGCGCTGGATGCCACCGTCAATTCGCTGGTGGCGAAGGTGGTCGGCCAGACCGAGAGCGCACACGATACGCTGTCGATGCAGATGAGCTCGTTCGATGAGCTGGTGAAGAACCAGGGTGGCGAACTGGCCGAAAAATTCGCCCGCGACTCCGGCACGCTGGGCGCCCTGATCACCCGTCACATTTCGGAGTTCGACCGCACCGTCAAAACCTTCGGCGGCGAGATCGTCGAGCGCATGGGCCAGCGCACCCAGGACATCGCCGACACCCTGAAAAGCTATGTCGACAATTTCGATGGTCGCGTCGCCTCGAACGCCGGTGAAATCACCGCGTCGATGGACCAGCGACTGGGGCAATTCGAGACCACCGTGCAAGACCGCATCGCGCATCTCGACAGTTCGCTCGATGGCAAGATCGCGCATTTCGACACGTCGCTGGAG
>NZ_JBAURI010000481.1:0-14275 GCF_049581145.1 Bradyrhizobium sp. | reverse complement strand
GCTAACATCAAGCAAGCAAAATTGATACCACAACGCGCAATCTACTTTGAACGTCGCAGTCCGCTGAGGATGGGCGCGACTCGCCTCCAGCAATCCCTGTGGTCGCATGACGTCGCACTCGGCAGCGACGACGATGCGGGCGGTCCGTCCGCAGTCACCCGCGTCGAAACCAACGGCGAGTTTGCGGTGCGCGAATCGGGACCCTCCGACGACGGGCTGCCATCGTCCCGGCGCGACGGCAATGGCGATGCCGCAGACGACGTGAGCGCGAGACCACCGGAAGCGGCGCTCGGGTGTTCGACGTCGCAGCTTTCTGCGAACGCCATGCGTGCGAGCGCATTCGCAGCATCGCTCGCCGCGTTGCCAGGGCCGGCGTTCTCGCCGCGGCGGATGCCGGCATGCGCACGTCAATCACGAAATTCTACTGCCTAATATCGGAGCGCAGCGCTAAAATGCTATGCATCCGGTGAGGTGTCAGCAAAATTCTGTTTGACTGGCTTCTCCATTCCGCAAACCATGAGCCTCTCCAGCTTTGGCCAAGACGACATGCATCCGACGTCCGATGACGACGCAAGTTTCCAGCTTCGGCAAGAAGCCGATACGCCTGGACCGGCCCCGAGCCATCGTTCAGTTCCTTCCTCCAGCCACCGATGAGTAGCGTGCCATGACCGAACCGATGTTGCCGCGCGACCGCTGCGATTTTTCCGCCATCGTCGACCGTCCGGCCATGAAGCTGCCGGGCGGCGCCAGAATCGTGATCTGGAGCATCGTCAATCTTGAAGTCTGGGACATCGGCAAGCCAATGGCCCGTCAGGTCATTCCGGCGCCCACGGGAGTGCCGCTGCTGCCGGACGTGCCGAACTGGAGCTGGCACGAATACGGCATGCGGGTCGGCGTATGGCGGTTTTTCGAGCTCTATCGGAAGCTCGGCATTGCGCCGACGCTGTCGATCAATGCGCGCGTCTGCGAGGATTATCCGCGCGTCGCGCAGCAGGCGAGGGATGCCGGGTGGGAGTTCATGGGCCATGCCTACGAGCAGGGGCCCATCCACAAGGAGCCGGACCAGAAGGCGATGATCGCGCGCGCCATGGGCGTGATCGAAAAATTCACCGGCAAGCGCCCGGTGGGCTGGCTCGGACCTGGCCTGACCCAGACGCTGGAGACCCCCGAATATCTTGCTGAAGCCGGCGTCAAATATATCGGCGACTGGGTCTATGACGACGAGCCGACCACGATCCGTACCGCCAAGGGTCCGCTGGTCACGCTGCCCTATACGGTCGAACTGAACGACATCCCGATGATGATGGTGCAGCATCACGAAAGCGATCACATGATGAAGCGGGCCATCGACTGCTTCGACCGGCTCTACGAGGAAAGCAAGGTTCGGCCGAAAATACTGTCGCTCGCGATCCATCCCTACATCAGCGGCCAGCCGTTCCGGATCAAGTTCCTCGAGGCGATCTACGATTACGTCAACCGGTTCGACGGGGTGCTGCATTGGAACGGCGAGCAGATCCTCGATTGGTACATGGGACAAAGGGCCGCACAGCCGGGATCGAAACCGTGAGTGGCTCTGGCAATCGGCGGTGAAGGCAAGAAAGACTGTTGCGGTCGTCGGTGCGGGCCTGGGCGGCCTGACCGTTTGCGGTTTTCTCCAGCGCGCCGGCCTCTCCGTGACGGTCTACGAACAGGCGGCGGCGTTTTCGCGGGTCGGGGCCGGAATCATCCTGAGCGCCAACGCGATGAAGGCGTTTCGCCGCCTCGGCATCGAACGAGACCTGATCGAAGCCGGCATCAAGCCCAAGTCCTATGTCAGCCGCGCCTGGGACAGTGGCGAGACCCTCTACGAGATCAGGTTCGACGCTGCGAGCGAAGCGCGCTACGGCGGCCCCTACATCAATATTCATCGCGGCGACCTCCATGGCGTGCTGGAACGCGTCGTCACCCCCGGCACGATCGCGTTCGACCATCGCCTTGTCGGGCTCGACGAGGGCAGGGATGCGGTCCGCCTCAGCTTCGAGAACGGCGTCCGCGTCGAAGCGGACATCGTCATCGGTGCCGACGGCATCCGCTCCAGGGTGCGCGAGAACCTGTTCGGTCTCGAGCCGCCGCGTTTCGTCGGCGCCGTAGCGCAGCGGGCGATCTTTCCGGCAGCGCGATTGCGCGAATCTGGAATTGCGGACTGTACCAAGTGGTGGGGGCCGGACCGGCACATCCTGCCTTATTTCATGACCGGCCGCCGCGACGAGATCTACGTCATCGGCGTCATCCCGGCGCCGCCATGGGACAGCGAAGCATCCTCGCTGCCGTCCAGCCGCGACGACATGCTCGACTCGTTCACCGGCTTCCATCTCGATCTTCAGCGCGTACTGGAGGCGGCCTGCGACGTCAGCCTGTGGCCGATCCATGACCGCGAGCGCAACGACCGCTGGAGCGCCGGCAGGATCGTGCTGTTGGGCGATGCATGCCATCCGATGCGTCCGTACATGGCAGCCGGCGGCGCCATGGCGGTCGAAGACGGAGTCATCTTGAGCCGTTGCCTTGCGGCGTTCGATGACCACGACGCGGCGTTCCGCTGCTACGAGGCAACGCGAATTCCGCGCGTCGCCAAGGTGCAGCGCATCTCGATCGAGAACAGCTGGATGCGGGGGCCGACGGAGACCGACTGGTTCTACTGCTACGATCCCTGCGTCGCACCGCTGCTCGCGCCGGATCGGTCGCGATTGCCGGATGCTTTGACTTCCGAAGGAGACCTTTTGTGAACATCAGGGATGCCAGCCTTCGGATGACGTCGCGTCTTGGTCGAACTCTATCTCACGCGTCCACGGGGCGCTCATTGACGATTCGCATAAGTTATATTATGGAATTATTTTATGTGATTATAAAATCAGAGCCTTAGCTGAAATTCCTGCGGCAAAAACTCGGTTTCAGCCAAATTCCCAGGTTGGCCCAGTACCGCGAAAACCTTACCCCGAACCTGATCCGAACGCCGCCGATATTGCCGCCGCTCCCGGACGCTGCAATAAGCGCGTCAGCGATCAGATCGCGGGTGACCGCGGGCCGTCGGCCCCGTATAGAATTGCGGCTCAAACAACAAGAAGCGTTTTAAAGGGAGACACTTGCGATGAGCTTTTCACGACGCACGCTCTTGAAGGCCAGCGCTGCCACCGCGGTCCTCGGCGGCATCGGTGCGCCCCATGTCGCCCGCGCCCAGACGGCTGAGTTCGTCTATAAATTTGCCAATAATCTGCCGGAGTCGCATCCGTTCGTGGCGCGCGCCCGGGAGATGGCGGCTGCGATCAAGACCGAGACCAACGGCCGCTTCGACCTGCAGGTGTTCCCGAACAACCAGCTCGGTTCGGATACCGACATGCTGAGCCAGGTCCGCTCCGGTGGCGTCGAATTCTTCACGCTGTCGGGCCTGATCCTGG
Organism: Bradyrhizobium sp.; assembly: GCF_049581145.1. Lineage (GTDB taxonomy): Bacteria > Pseudomonadota > Alphaproteobacteria > Rhizobiales > Xanthobacteraceae > Bradyrhizobium. The sequence continues at coordinate 10,844 of NZ_JBAURI010000481.1, read as the reverse complement.
CGACGCTGGTGCCGGCGGCCTCGATCAACGGCATCGGTTTCGCGTTCCCGGATTATCCCACGGTCTGGAAGGCCATGGACGGTGATCTCGGTGGCTATGTGCGCGGCGAGATCAACAAGGCAGGCCTCGAGGTCATGGACAAGATCTGGGACAACGGCTTTCGCCAGACGACGTCCTCGACCAGGCCGATCAATACCCCTGACGACTTCAAGGGCTTCAAGATCCGTGTGCCGGTCTCGCCGCTCTGGACCTCGATGTTCCGGGCGTTCGACGCCTCGCCGGCCTCGATCAATTTCAGCGAGGTTTATTCGGCGCTGCAGACCAAGGTGGTCGAGGGTCAGGAAAATCCGCTGGCGCTGATCTCGACGGCGAAGCTCTACGAGGTGCAGAAATATTGCTCGCTGACCAACCACATGTGGGACGGGTTCTGGTTTTTGGCCAACCGCGCGGCCTGGCAGGCCTTGCCGGATGATATCCGCACCGTCGTCGCCAGAAACATCAATGCCGCCGCCGTCAAGGAGCGCGCCGATACCGAGAAGCTCAATGCCACGGTCAAGGACGAGCTTGCCGGCAAGGGCCTCATCTTCAATCAGCCCGAGGTGGCGCCGTTTCGCGAAAAACTTCGCGCCGCCGGTTTCTATGCCGAATGGAAAGGCAAATATGGCGAGCACGCCTGGGATCTCCTGGAAAAGGCGGTCGGCAAGCTGTCGTAACGCGTAGGGTCGGGCCGAGTCATGGCTCATGTCGAAGTCAACGAGATCGACGTCACCGGGATCGCCGTCACCGAGGTCGCGATCAAACCCCCTCGCCGGCCTTCTTTGCTGGGCTCGATCGAGCTGCTGTTCGGCATGCTGGTCGAGGTTCCGGCGGCGCTGCTGGTGGTGGCCGAGATCGTCATCCTGTTTGCCGGCGTGGTCGCGCGCTACGGCTTGCACGAGCCGCTGATCTGGTCCGACGAACTGGCCTCGATCCTGTTCCTGTGGCTGGCCATGCTCGGTGCGGCAGTGGCGTTCCGCCGCTCCGAGCACATGCGCATGACCGCCATTGTCGGCAACGCCGGGCCCGCGATGCGGGCCTATCTCGACGTGGTGGCGACCTGCGCGGCGCTGGCATTCCTGCTTCTGGTGGTGCGGCCGTCCTATGACTACGCCTACGAGGAGAGCTTCATCACCACGCCGGCGCTGCAGATTTCCAACACCTGGCGCGCCGCGGCGCTCCCGGTCGGCATCTGCCTGATGACGCTGTTTGCCGTGTTGCGGCTATTGCGCGCCGCCGATCTCAGGACGGTGGTGGCCGCCGGTGTCTCGGTGGCGGTGCTGATCGCGCTGTTCTGGCTGGCGCAGCCCTGGCTGCGTCCGCTCGGCAACATCAACCTGATCATCTTCTTCGTCGGCGTCGCCGGCTTTTGCGTGTTCGCCGGCGTTCCGATCGCGTTCGGCTTCGGGCTTGCCGTGTTCGGCTACCTCGCGCTGACGACGCACACGCCGCTGATGGTGCTGGTCGGGCGCATGGACGAAGGCATGAGCCATCTGATCCTGCTCTCGGTGCCGCTGTTCGTTTTTCTGGGGCTGTTGATTGAGATGACCGGCATGGCACGCGCCATGGTGGCGTTCCTGGCGAGCCTGCTCGGCCATGTCAGGGGCGGCCTGCATTACGTGCTGGTCGGCGCGATGTACCTGGTCTCCGGCATTTCCGGCTCCAAGGCCGCCGACATGGCGGCGGTGGCGCCGGTGCTGTTTCCGGAGATGAAAGCGCGCGGCGCCAAACCGGGCGATCTCGTCGCGTTGCTGGCCGCGACCGGCGCGCAGACCGAGACCATTCCTCCCAGTCTCGTGCTGATCACGATCGGTTCGGTCACCGGTGTGTCGATCTCGGCGCTGTTCACCGGCGGCCTGCTGCCGGGCGTGGTGCTGGCGATCACGCTGTCGACGCTGGTCTGGTGGCGCTACCGGGGCGAGGATCTGAGCCACGTCCAGAGGGCGAGGCCGGCCGAGATCGGCCGCGCCTTCATCATCGCCCTGCCCGCGCTGGCGCTGCCCTTCGTGATCCGCGCTGCCGTCGTCGAAGGCATCGCCACCGCGACCGAGGTCTCGACCATTGGCATCGTCTATGGCCTCGTGATCGGCCTGTTGGTCTACCGCCGCTTCGACTGGCGGCGGCTGTTGCCGATGCTGATCGAGACCGCGGCACTTTCGGGCGCCATCCTGATGATCATTGGCACCGCCACCGGCATGGCCTGGGGCCTGACGCAGTCCGGGTTTTCCCGCGCGCTGGCGACCGCGATGACGGGGCTGCCCGGCGGCGCCGCGAGCTTCATCGCGGTCTCGATCGTGGCCTTCATGGTGCTGGGAAGCGTGCTGGAAGGCATTCCCGCGATCGTGCTGTTTGGCCCGCTGCTGTTTCCGATCGCGCATGCCGTCGGCGTGCACGAGGTGCACTATGCGATGATCATCATCCTGGCCATGGGCATCGGGCTGTTCGCGCCGCCGTTCGGCGTCGGTTATTATGCGGCCTGCGCCATCGGACGGGTTGATCCGGCGCAAGGTATCCGGCCGATCTGGGGCTACCTTGTAGCGCTTCTGATCGGATTGATCATCGTCGCGATATTTCCGTGGATCTCGATCGGATTCCTTTGAAACCTTCGACTGGGAGGTGAGCGATGAGCGGCAAACCGCTGAGCGACAAGCAGAACCAATATGAGATCGGCCTGGACAAGACGCCGGCCAATTATGTCCCGCTGACGCCTTTGAGCTTCATCGCACGTAGCGCCGCGGTCTATCCCGATCACGTCAGCGCCGTCTATGAGAGCCGCGTCTTCACCTGGGCCGAAACCTATGAGCGCTGCCGGCGCTTCGCCTCCTATCTCGCGAACAGGGGCATCGGCGAGGGCGATACGGTGGCAGCCATGCTGCCGAACCTGCCTGCAATGAACGAATTGCATTTCGCGGTGCCGATGACAGGCGCGGTGCTCAATGCGCTCAACATCCGCCTCGATCCGCCCTCGATCGCCTTCCAGCTCGATCATGGCGGCGCTGTGATCATCCTGGTCGACCCCGAATTTTCCGGTGTGATCGCCGAGGCGCTGCAACTGATGACCGGGCCAAGGCCGTTCATCATCGATGTCGACGATGCCGCGTTCGCGGGCGGCAGGCGGATCGGCGAGATCGAATATGAGGCGGCGGTGGCGCAGGGCGATCCTGCCTTCGTGGCGCGCTGGCCCGATGACGAATGGAACGCGATCGCGCTCGGCTACACCTCGGGCACCACGGGCAATCCCAAGGGCGTGGTGACGCATCATCGCGGCGCCTATCTCAACGCGGTCAGCAACATCCTGGCCGGTAATCTCGGACAGCATCCGGTCTATCTCTGGACCCTGCCGATGTTTCACTGCAACGGCTGGTGCTTTCCCTGGACCATCGCGGCCGCCGCCGGGATCAATGTCTGCCTGCGCAAGGTCGAGCCGAGCAGGATCTTCGATCTGATCGAGCGGCACGGCGTCACCCACATGTGCGGCGCGCCGATCGTCTACAACACCCTGATCAACGCGCCCGACGCGCCGAAGGGCGATGCCGCGCGGCGCCTGGTCGGACTGATCGCGGGCGCAGCGCCGCCGGTCGCCGTGCTCGAAGGCGCCGAACGAATCGGCATCAAGCTCACCCACGTCTACGGGCTCACCGAGGTCTATGGCCCCGCCTCGGTCTGCGCCGAGCAGCCCGGCTGGGACGATCTGCCGGCCGCCGAACGCGCCCAGTTCAAACGCCGCCAGGGCGTGCCCTACCCGCTGGAGGAAGCCGTCAGCGTGCTCGATCCGCTCACCATGCGCGAGGTGCCGCGCGACGGCGAGACCATCGGCGAGGTCATGATCCGCGGCAACATCGTCATGAAGGGCTATCTGAAGAACGACAAGGCGACCACGGAAGCGTTCGCCGGCGGCTGGTTTCACAGCGGCGACCTCGGCGTGCTCGACGCGCACGGCTATGTCATCATCAAGGACCGCTCCAAGGACATCATCATCTCCGGCGGCGAGAACATCTCCTCGGTCGAGGTCGAGGACGTCCTGTTCAAGCACCCCGCCGTGCTGTTCGCGGCCGTCGTCGCCAAGCCTGATCCGAAATGGGGCGAGGTGCCCTGCGCCTTCATCGAACTGAAGGACGGCGCCGACGTCACCGAGGCCGAGATCATCGCCTATTGCCGCAGCCAACTGCCCGGCTTCAAGACGCCCAAGGTCGTGGTGTTCGGCCCGATCCCGAAAACCTCGACCGGCAAGATCCAGAAGTTTCTGCTGCGCAATCAGGCGGATTCGGCCAAGGCGATTTCGGCGTAAGCTGTCATTCCGGGACGATGCCACCAGGGTCCGCGCGAAGCGCGGTCCGATGACAGCCTCCGCAGCGACCCCGGAATGACGACGTTGATTGATGACGGCGCTGACGGACGGCAATTTCGGTGCAACACGCTGTAGTGCGCTGTCGCATTCCGTTCTTATGATTGTAACAGAACAGGGCCAAACCTCCTGCTTTCGCCGCGCCTTGCATTTGCGGCAGACATCACTCCGGGAGGTTTTCAAATGAATGTTGCAGGATCGCGCTTGCTTTGCCGGACACGGACTTTTCGCTCCGGGCTGGCCCTTACCTTTTTCCTGACGGGCATCGCGGGCGCAACGAGCGCCTTTGCCGGCGACGATGATTTCGATGTGAGACCGGGCAATCTGCTGCTCAGCCGGTCGGTGTACGACAACAATCCGGCGAATGTCGTCGCAGGCGTGACGATGCTGCCGCCCAACTGCCTGCCCGCCAATTGCGTGACGGCGACCGATAGTGGCGTCTACCCGTTCGTCTTCAACAATGCCCTCATCGACGGCAGTTTCGGCATCACCGCCAGGATCGTGCTGGATCAGCTGATGACGTCGGGCAGGCTGATCAACTCGCTCGATCCAAAACTGCCGGATGATTGGGATCACGGCAGCGAATCAAGCGAAAATCCGGTCGTGACCAGCTTTTCGTCCAAATCGGAAATCGCGCTCAACCTCTCACTCGATGGCCGGTCCGTCAGCTTCATGGGCTATCTTGCGCCGCTCGACGCGCTCGATGTCTCGAATTCGAATACGCCCGGTGTCGTCGATCCCACCAATCCCGTCCCCGGCAGCTACTACCGCGTGGTCGGCGATCTCGATGCGCAGGGTCGGTTTCATTTCACCAAGACCAACGCCTACAGCGGCAACAACGGCCGCGCCGCGATCCTGAACGACAGGAACGGCGCCAACCTGCTCTACACGGTCGGCAATGCCGGCAACGGTGGCAATCCGCAGCCGAACGGCATCATTGTCGGCGCCGGCGCGCAAATCCTGAACGACGAACACGCGCCCCTCGCCGCACAGAATCCGGCCTTGCCGACCCCGGTGGGCAGCTTCAACATCACCCAGCTCGGCCTCAAGGCCGACAAGATCGGCAAGGACACCAATTTTCGCGGCCTCACCGTCTTCGATAACGTCATCTATGTGACCAAGGGCAGCGGTGGTAACGGCATCAACACCGTCTATTTCATCGACACATCGGGATTCGACAGCAGCGGCAGGCCACTGGCCTGCCCGACCGGCACAGGCCTGCCCGCGTCCAATGCAGCTCTTTCCACCACCCCGATTGTCTACAGCGCCGCCAACCTGCAGACGCTCGGCGTCACGCCCTACAACATGTGCGTCCTGAAGGGCTTTCCCACCACGCTCGCCAAGACGGCAACCTCGTTCCCGTTCGGGGTTTGGTTCGCCGACGCCAAGACGCTCTATGTCGCCGATGAAGGCAATGGCACCAGCACATTTGATGCCGCGTCAGGCAGGTATTCAGTCGCCGCCGCGCAGACGGGCGCCGGATTGCAGAAGTGGGTGTTCGACTCGGGTCTCGGCGCGTGGAAGCTGGCCTACACGCTGCAAGCCGGATTGAACCTGGGCGTGCCATACACGATCGCCAACTATCCCACCGGGCAAAATGCCAAGACCGGCCTGCCCTGGGCGCCCGCGGCCGACGGCCTTCGCAACCTCATCGGACGCGTCAATCATGATGGCACCGCGACGATCTGGGCCATCACCTCGACCGTCAGCGGCAATGGCGACCAGGGCGCCGATCCGAACCAGCTGGTCGCGATCACGGACAATATCGCGGCGACCAGCGCACCTGCCGGCGAGACGTTTGGCGTGGTTCGGAGCGCGGGCTTCGGCGAGGTTCTCCGTGGCGTTTCGTTCACCCCGGGCACCGATCTCGACCACGTTGCTGATGATGACGATCATCGAAGCGACGATGATCATCATTAGGTCCATTCGGTAACCGCCGAGCCGGCGCCATTTCAGTGAAGTGTCATTCCGGGTTCGCTTCGCGTCCCGGAATGACGGCATGGATTACTCCACCGTCAGCCGCATCCCGTCATAGGCCGGCACCACGTTGTCCGGCAGGCTCTGCCGCAGCGCCTCGTAGTCGAGGTCGGAATGCAGATTGGTGAGGACGGCGCGGCGCGGCTCGAAGCGGGCGATCCAGGACAGCGCGTCGCTGACGCTGAAATGGCTGGGATGGGGAGTATGCCGCAGGCCGTCGACGATCCACAGATCGAGATTTTCGAGCTGAGGCCAGCTCTCGGCCGGCACGTCGTTGAGATCGGGCGTGTAGGCGGCGTCGCCGATGCGGTAGCCGAGCGCCGGGATATTGCCGTGCTGCACGTTGAAGGCGGATAGCGTCACCACGCCGCCCTTGCCGTCGATGCTCCGGCTCTCGCCGCCCTCGATGGCCTCTCGGGTCAGGATCGGCGGATAGCCGCTGCCCGGCGGCGACACGAAGCAATAGGAAAACCGGTGCACGATATCCTTGGCGGTCGATTGATTCAGATAGAGCGGGATGCGGCGGCGCTGATGCAGCATCACCGAGCGCAGATCGTCGATGCCATGGGTCTGGTCGGCATGCTCATGGGTCAGGAACACCGCATCGATGTGATCGACCTTGGCGTCGATCAGTTGCTCCCGCAGGTCGGGCGCGGTGTCGATCAGGATCCGCGTCGTGCCGTGCGCGGTGGTGCGCTCGACCATCAGCGAGCAGCGGCGGCGGCGATTCCGGGGGTTGTTGGGATCGCAGGCACCCCAGCCGAGCGCGGGACGCGGAACGCCCGCCGAGGAGCCGGAGCCGAGAATCGTGAGAGTGATCGTCGGCGTCAGACTCATGCGGCGACGTCCGGACGCGGCACTTTGGAGAACAGCCGGAAGAAGTTCTCGCTGGTCTGCCGCGAGATCTCGTCCAGCGAAACGCCGCGGGTTTCCGCCAGCACCTTGGCGACCTCGACGACCAAAGCCGGCTCGTTGCGCTTGCCGCGGAATTTGCCGGGGGCCAGATAGGGGGAATCCGTCTCCACCATGATGCGATCGGCCGGCAGGTCGGCGGCGAGCGCGCGCAAGGCGTCCGATTTCTTGAAGGTCAGGATGCCCGTGAATGAAATCGAAAGACCCAACTCGACCGCGGTCATCGCGAGCTCCCGTCCGCCCGTATAGCAATGCAGCACGGCGCGAAAAGGTCCTTTCGCGACCTCTTCCTCGAGGATGCGGCGGCACGCGTCATCGGCCGCGCGGGTGTGGATGACGAGCGGCAGGCCGGTGACGCGGGCCGCGGCGATATGCGCGCGAAAGCCGCGCGCCTGTGCCTCCGGCGAGCCGTTGTCGTAGAAATTGTCGAGTCCGGCCTCGCCCAGCGCCACCACCTTCGGATGCCCGGTCAGCTCGACCAGTTCGTCCGGCGCAATCCCGTCCTCCTCGTCGGCGTGATGCGGATGCGTGCCGACCGAGCAATAGACGTTGGGAAACCGCTCGGCGATCGCGATCAGTGCGCCGAGCCGCCTCACCCGGGTCGAGATCGTCACCATGCGCCCGATGCCGGCATCCGCCGCCCGCGACACGATGGCGTCGAGATCATCGGCGAAATCCGGAAAGTCCAGATGGCAATGGCTGTCGATGAGCATGGGCTGAATCTATGCTGCCGGAGCCTACGCCGCCACCTTATGCCGCTGTCGGCTCGATATAGCGCGGAAACACCGCCTGCGGCGCCGGCAGGATCGTTCCCGGCCGGATCCGCTCGCCGAGCGCGACGAAGTCGCGCGCCTCCTCCTCGTCGGGAATGCCGAGGCTGTCGAGCAGTTTCGACGAGGCAGCCGGCATCACCGGCTGGGTCAGGATGGCGATCTGGCGGATCACTTCGGCCGTGACATAGAGCACCGTTCGCTGCCGCGCCGGATCGGTCTTGGCCAGCGCCCACGGCGCCTCGCCGGCAAAATAGCGGTTGGCTTCCGCCACCACGGCCCACACCGTATTGAGCCATTGATGGATCTGCTGGGTCGCCATCGCGCGGCGCGCCACATCCATCATGGCATCGGCTTCCGCCAGCATCGCCTCGTCGTTGTCGCTCAAGGCGCCCGGCTCCGGCAACACGCCGCCGAGCTGCTTGGCGATCATCGACAGCGAGCGCTGCGCCAGGTTGCCGAGATCATTGGCGAGATCGGCATTGATGCGGGCGACGATGGCCTCATGGTTGTAGTTGCCGTCCTGCCCGAACGGCACCTCGCGCAGCAGGAAATAGCGCAACTGGTCGACGCCGTACTGGTCGGCGAGACTGAAGGGGTCGACGACATTGCCGACCGATTTCGACATCTTCTCGCCCCTGTTGAACAGGAAGCCGTGGGCGTAGACCCGCTTCTGCACGGGGATGCCGGCCGACATCAGGAACGCCGGCCAGTACACCGCGTGAAAACGGATGATGTCCTTGCCGATGATATGCACATCGGCCGGCCAATAGCGCCAGTCCGGATCGGTCTCGTCGGGAAAGCCGACCCCGGTGATGTAGTTGGTCAGCGCGTCGACCCAGACATACATCACATGGGCGGGGTCATCCGGCACCTTGACGCCCCAGTGGAAGTTGGTGCGCGAGATCGAGAGGTCGCGCAGGCCGCCCTTGACGAAGCTGATCACCTCGTTCCTGCGCGAGTCCGGCCCGATGAAATCGGGGTGCTGCTGATAGAGCGCGAGCAGCCTGTCCTGATAGGCCGACAGCCGGAAGAAATAGCTGTTCTCCTCGACCCATTCGACCGGCGACCCCTGCGGCCCGACGCGCACATCGTCGTCGCCGATCTTGGTCTCCTCCTCGGCGTAATAGGCCTCGTCGCGCACCGAGTACCAGCCGGAATAGCTGTCGAGATAGATGTCGCCATTGGCGGCCATCCGCCGCCAGATCTCCTGGCTGGAGCGATGGTGCTGCTCTTCGGTGGTGCGGATGAAGCGGTCGAACGAGACGTCGAGACGCTCGTCCATGTCCTTGAAGCGCTCGGCATTGCGGGTGGCGAGGTCGGACGGCGTCATGCCTTCGCTTGCCGCGGTCTGGATCATCTTCAGGCCGTGCTCGTCGGTGCCGGTCAGGAAGAACACGTCCTTGCCGTCGAGCTCCTGGAAACGCGCCAGCGCGTCGGTCGCGATCGCCTCATAGGCGTGGCCGATATGCGGGTTGCCGTTCGGATAGGCGATCGCGGTGGTGATGTAGAAGGTCTCTCGTTCGAACGGCTCGGCGGCCGCGGGCTCGGGAGCGGCCATGTCGACCGTTTCGATCTCGGGAGCTGGAAGGTCGACCGTCGTCACCACGACGGCATCGATTTCGACCGGCGTCAAAACGACAGCCAAGATGTCTTCGGTCACGGCGGGTTTTGGCGCACGGCGGGCCGCCGGCGGCTTCGTCCTGGTCGCGGACTTTTTGGCTGGCGCTTTCGGAGCCGTTGGGGCGATCGTGGCCTTGCTGGCGGTGGGCTTGCTGGTCGTCGGCTTGCTGGACGTCGGCTTGGCTGTCGATGTCTTGCCTGCCGTCGTGGCCGCGGTTGTTTTCGCAGCCTTCGTCACTGCTTGCTCGGCTGCTTGCTTGGTTGCTTTCTTGGCCGCCTTTTTGACGGGCGTCTTGGCGGCCTTCTTGGCCGGCTGTTTCGTCCCGCGCGTGACGACTTTCTTGCCAGCCTTCTTGGCAGCCTGCTTCACGCCGCCCTTGGCTTTGGCGCGCTGCTTCGCGGCGGCTGCCTTGGCGGCGCGGGCGGGTTGCGATTTGCGAGTCGTCTTCTTCGACTTGCCCTTCTTGACAGTCTTCTTGCTGGCGGTCGCCACGACGAATTCCTTACCGGTTCAGACAAATTGTCGGGATGGCATCAGGCGGAGCGATTACCGAGTCGCTTCCGCAAGCATCCCAAACACCGAGAAAACCAGTGGTTTTCGTTCCAGATTATAGGAATCGGTGTCGCGCGTCGCGCGGGCGACCTTTTCCCACACCTCGGCCAGCCGTGCAAGGCGCGGCAGGTTCGCGTTGGCATGTTCAGGATCGGCATGCAGCCGTTCGGCGATCCAGCGATCGACGCTGTCGGCAAAGACCGCGAGCGCCACCCGGTCGCTGGTGCCGAGCGCTTCCCCCAGCGCATGCAGTTCGCGCGGGTCGACCTTCGGCAGCAGCGCCAGCATCGCGGCAGTCCGCTGCTGAAGTTTCAGCGCGTCGCCGCCGAGCAAGGTCAGCGCCTGCGCCACGCTGCCTTCAGAGGCCGCCGCCGCTTCGCGCAGCGCCGGGTCGTCCGGTGGGCGCGAAGACGCCGCGGCGGCGGCGCCGATCACCTCCTCGGTCGACAAGGGCCGCAGCGCCAGTTTGCGGCAGCGCGACTGGATGGTTGCAAGCAGGCGTGCCGGCGCGTGACTGATCAGGAGGAACAGCGATTGCTGCGGCGGCTCCTCGAGGATCTTCAACAGCGCATTGGCGGCGTTCGGATTGAGCTCATCGACGGTGTCGACGATGCAGACCCGCCATCCC
>NZ_JBAURI010000480.1:0-12542 GCF_049581145.1 Bradyrhizobium sp. | reverse complement strand
ATCCTGAACTGGACCGAACTCGATATCTGGCACTACATCCGCCGTGAAGGCATTCCGGTCGTGCCGCTCTATTTCGCGCGGAATGGCCAGCGATACCGCTCGCTCGGCGAGAAGAACATCACGTTTCCAATCGACAGCAACGCCAGCACCATTGACGAGATCATTGCCGAACTGGAAGTGACCACGGCGCCGGAACGCGCCGGCCGTTCGATGGATCACGAGAGCGAGGATGCGTTCGAGCGGCTGCGACAGGGCGGATATATGTAATGTTGCAAAAACCTTCCGCGCCCCCGCTCGCTCTGGATCGGGAAAACGAGCTCAAGGTCGTCGTGGTTGGTCACGTCGACCACGGCAAATCCAGCACGATCGGTCGGCTGTTGTTCGAGACCGGCGCGCTGCCGCCGCAAAAGGTGGCGGAGATCAGGTCGGCATCGGACCGCCGCGGCGTGCCGATGGAATGGTCGTTTTTGCTTGACTCACTGCAGGCTGAGCGTGATCAGGCGGTCACGATCGACACGACGGATGTGCGTTTTCACACCTGTCGGCGCGGTTACGTCATCATCGACGCACCCGGACATCGCGAATTCCTGAGGAACATGATCACGGGGGCTGCCCGCAGCAACGCGGCGCTGCTCATCGTCGATGCGACCGAAGGGATGCGCAACCAGTCGCGCCTCCACGCCTATCTGTTGAACCTGATCGGCGTCGAACAGATCGTGGTCGCCGTCAACAAGATGGACCTGATCGGCTATTCGGAAAGCAGCTTCGCCAGGCTTTGCGCCGAGATCAGGGATTATTTCACCACGCTCGGGCTGCATCCGGCCGAGATCATTCCGATCTCGGCGCGTGAAGGCGACAATTTGTGCATCTCCAGCGCGCGGATGAAATGGTATGATGGCCCGACCGTCATCGAGGCCTTCGATGCTTTTCATGCTGTCGAGCCAGCCGCGGCGTTGCCATTGCGCGCGCCCGTGCAGGATGTCTATCATTTCGACGGACGCCGCATCATCGTCGGCCGGGTGGAATCCGGCATCCTGCGCCCCGGCGATTCGATCCTGTTCTCGCCGTCGAACGAGCGCGCGGCCGTGGCCACGATCGAGAGCTGGCCGGTGCGCCAGTCGGTCGCGGAAGTGCATACCGGCCAGGTATTCGGACTGACCTTGCAGGATGAGGTCTTTGTCCAACGAGGCGACATGATCAGCCACCGCGACGGCGCGCCGGCCATCACCGACGTGTTTCGCGGCAAGATCTTCTGGCTCGGCCGCTCAGGCGCCGCCATAGGCGCCGAATACAAGTTGAAGCTCGGGACAGTGGACGTGCCGGTGCGGCTGCAGTCGATCGAGCAGATCGTGCATACCTCGAATCTGGAAGAGGACGAAGGCGGCGTCGTCCAGCGCAATCAGGTCGCCGAGGTCGTGTTGCGGACCAAGCATAAGGTCACGCTGGACAATTTCAGCCGGATCGCGGCGACCGGCCGCTTCGTGCTGACCCAGGGCGCCGAGATCGTCGGCGGCGGCATCGCATCGATGAAGGGGTTTCCCGACCAGCGGCCGACCCTGGTCGGCGCGCCCGTGGATATTTTCGGGGTCGGGCACAGCGTCACCGCTGAAGCCCGGGACAAGCGCAACGGGCATTCGGGAGCCGTGATCTGGTTCACGGGGCTGTCCGGCGCCGGCAAGTCCACGCTGGCCATGGCGGTCGAACAATTGTTGTTCCAGCGGGGAATGCAGACTTACGTGCTCGACGGCGACAATGTGCGTCATGGACTGAACGCCGATCTGCGCTTCACGCCGCAGGATCGCGTCGAGAACATCCGCCGGGTGGGAGAGGTCGCCAACCTGTTTGCCGACGCCGGCCTGATCGTCATTGTCGCGCTGATTTCGCCTTATCGGTCCGACCGCCGGCGGGTGCGGGAGCGTCTCGGCAGCTCCTTTCACGAGGTCTACATCCAGGCTGACCTCGCAACCTGCGAGCGCCGCGACCCCAAGGGGCTGTACCGGCGTGCCCGCGCCGGTGAGATCGCCGAGTTTACCGGCGTCTCGGCGCCGTATGAGGCCCCCGAGGAGCCCGATCTGATCGTGAACACGACGGCCAGCGGCGTCGAGGCCTGCGCGCGCCAGATCGTGGACTACGTTCGCAGCCTGCAGGTCGCGCGCAAGGGACCAGTTCAATAAACGGCAGCAAATTGATTGTACTCCGTACTCCGGATGCGGGGTGTGTTTCAGCTTTGTCTGACTGGGATGACCGTGATCGGCTTCCGACTGACAGGCTCGCCCGCGAAGGATGCGTCGGGTACTTGATCGGCGCAGTATAGCAGTAGGGACGACCATGCGCGAGATTGGAGCCTTTGAGGCGACGAACAAATTTGGTCAGTTGCTCGATTGGGTGGAGCAGGGGAAGAGATCACTATCACCCATGGCAAAGAGGTTGCGTGGCTCAAAGGCCGGCTTCAATCGAGCCGAAGCCCGCGCCGCCTTGCATCGAATCCGTGAGCGGGCCGAGCAGCTGAAGCTCGGCACTTTTGACTGGTCGGAGTGGAAAGCGCTTTGCGACAAAGGCCGTCCGTGAGCTTGTTGGTCCTCCATAGCTCAGCCACGCTCGCCTGGATTTACGGCGATGGGGTCACCGAGGCGACGCCGGCGCGTTGGTACCGGCGCTCTGGCGCCTCGAGGTCGCCAACAGTTTGACCATGGCCGTTCGGCGACGCCGCATCGATCCAGATTTTCGTCGCGCTGCGCTCGCGGATCTTGCCCCGCTCGATATATCGACCGATCAACGGACGGATTCCCACGCTTGGACAGATACGTTGAACCTCGCAGGTCGCTTCCAACTGACCGCCTGCGATGCGGCCTACCTTGAGCATGTCCAGCGAAGAGGTCTGCCGTTCGCTAGCCTCGACCAGCAATTACGAACCGCCGCAACGGCGATAGGTCTGGCCTTGCTCGGGACTGAACTGGAATGACGCCATCACTCATCCTCGAGTGCCGGCAGGGTTGCGCTGTCCGCTCATTCCCCGCCGGGCCTGCCGGCTCCCACGATCCGCCCATCGGGCGCTTCCAGAATGACCGCGACGTCCTGACCCTCGGGGAGTTTCTCGCTGAGGCGTAGCGGCGCGCCTTGCCATTCGCCGATCGGGCGGATCGAGCGGACCACATTCGCTTCCTCCAGCGTACGGCCGCCATTCTCGCCGCGGCGGATCGCGGTCTGATGCTCATGATCGAAGCCGATCAGCAATACCCGGCCGCTGCCGCTGCCGCCGCCGACGTCGATCAGGAGCTTATCGCCCTGCCTGTCGACATCGATCGCGGCCGCGGTCCGGCTCTGCCGCCTGGCGGCCTCGATCGCCGATTCGACGTCGTCACGGCGCGAGCCGACATGGCTGGAGGCGCCGTCGACCACGATCTCGGGCGTATAGGATCCATCGCCAAAGCGATGGCCATAGCGGTCCTGGCGGTTGGTTGCGGCGTCCAGCGAAAACGGGTCTTTCCAGCCGAGCCGGTCCCAATAGGTGACGTGGAAGGCCAGCGGCAGCACATCATGACGACCGCGCGCCAGTTCGTTCAGATAGGCATTGGCCGGCGGGCAGGACGAGCAGCCCTGCGAGGTGAACAGCTCCACTACCACCGGACGCTCGGCCGCGACTGCAGCGACGGGGGCGAGGCTCAAGGGGACCAGGCTGACGGCAAGGGCGAACGAGATCAATTGGCGCGATGGCATGGGTTTCTCCACAACAGGTTCAGGCTCCAGTTCGCGCTTTGCGGGCAGATGTTACGCGCAGACGGCCACACGAAATCTTGAGGAACCTGATGTGGTGCGTGAGCTTCGGCCTGTCTGCCTCCCTTACCTGGTTGGCCGCCGATCTCAGGAGTGGTCTGCAGGGGCTTAAGACTCCTCAGGTTTTTGATCTGCCGATGTAACTCTTTGAATCAAATCGTGTCTGGAATAACCCTCTGAGCTTTCGCCACATGTATGACGACGTGCTAGAGAGCCGTCGGGGCACTGGGCAAGATTTGATTTGGGGTCGATGACATGAGTTCTGGGGGGACCGGCCTGAAGGCCGGGTCGAAGCGCGCGCTTCGTGTTGGCGTCATTGGCGCCGGGGTCATGGGAAGCAATCACGCCCGCGTGCTGGCGAATCTGCCTGACGTCAGTCTGGTGGGGGTGGTCGATCCCTTGCCGGCGCACCGGACGCGGGCGACGGAACTGCTCAATTGTCCGACCTTCGCAACGCTTGACGAACTGATCGCAGAAGGTATCGACGCCGTGACGATCGCCGCGCCGACCCATCTCCACCACGAGGTCGCGCTGGCCTGCATCGGCCACAACATCCATGTCCTGGTCGAAAAGCCGATCGCATCCACGGTCGAGCAGGGGCGGCACATCGTCGATGCGGCTCGTCGGGCCGGCGTGACGCTGATGGTCGGTCATGTGGAGCGGTTCAACCCGGCGGTCGCGGCCATCAAGCAGGCGATCACCGGGGAAGACATCCTGTCGATCGCCATCACCAGGGTCGGGCCGTTCCCGCCGCGGATGTCCAATGTCGGCGTGGTGATCGACCTGGCAGTCCATGATATCGACCTGATCCGCTGGTTCACCGAATCCGACATCGTCGAGGTGCAGCCGCAGCTCTCCAGTGCGGTGGCCGAGCGCGAGGATATCGCGCTGTTGCAGTTCCGGACCGCGTCGGGCGTGCTTGCCCATATCAACACCAATTGGCTGACGCCATTCAAGGCGCGCAATGTCACGGTCGCGACCCGCGACAAATATGTCATGGGCGACCTCCTGACCCGCCAGGTTACCGAGTGCTTCGGCTTCAGGCCCGACGGCAGCTATTCGATGCGCCATCTGCCGGTCGGCCATGACGAGCCGCTGCGTGCCGAAATGATCGCCTTCCTGCATGCGGTGCGTTCCGGCTCCACACCGGCGGTGACCGGCGACGAAGGGGTCGCAAGCCTCGAAATCGCGACGCAGTGTCTGGAGACCTCGGCGCACCGTGCCGCGGCCTCGGCCGTCCGCAAGGGGCCACGCCGCGTCGCGGTCTAGCGACAGTTCCACGATCTCCGTCAGCAAAAACCGTGCAAGAAAACCGTGCAAGCCCCATGAACCAGCATCTGCGTCCGCAACCCGTCCCCTTCATCGATCTCGTCGCGCAGCGCCAAAGGCTCGGCAAGACGCTTGATGAAGCGACCTCTCGCGTGCTCAACCACTGCCAGTTCGTCAACGGTCCGGAAGTCTTGCAGCTCGAGGCCGACCTCGCAGCTTTCAGCAGCGCCAGGCACGTCGTGAGCTGTGCCAGCGGCACCGACGCGCTGTTGATGGTGCTGCTGGCGACGGGGATCGGCCGTGGCGATGCAGTGTTCTGCCCGTCCTTCACCTTCTGCGCGACCGGCGAAGTGGTCGCGCTTGTCGGCGCCACCCCGGTGTTCGTCGACGTCGATGAAGCCACCTTCAATATCGATGCCGCCTCCCTCGGTCGTGGCATCGCGACCGCGAAACGGTTAGGCCTGAAACCCCGCGCGGTGATCCCGGTCGATCTGTTCGGGCAGAGCGCCGACCATGATGCGATTGCCGCGGTTGCGACAGGCGAGGGGTTGTTCGTGCTGGATGATGCCGCGCAAGGCTTTGGCGCGAGCTACACGGGACGCCCTCTCGGCACGCTGGGCCTGGCCACCGCGACGAGCTTCTTTCCCGCAAAGCCGCTCGGTTGCTTCGGGGACGGCGGCGCGATCTTCACTGACGATGCGGGTCTTGCGGAGACGCTGCGCAGCGTTCGCGTGCACGGCCAGGGGTCTGACAAATACGACAATGTCCGCCTCGGCTTGACCGCGCGGCTCGACACAATGCAGGCGGCGATCCTGATCGAGAAGCTGAAGATCTTCGCGGACGAGATTGGCGCCCGCAATGTCGTTGCCGAACGCTACGCCAGCGGCCTCGGCAATGCCGTCACTGTTCCGCGGCTCGCCCCCGGCTGCACCTCGGTCTGGGCGCAATACACCATCCGCCTGCCCAAAGGCATCGATCGCGACGGTTTCGCCGCGACGCTGAAGGCGCGGGGCATCCCGACCGCGATCTATTACCCGAAATCGATGCATCAGCAGACCGCCTATCGCGACTTCCCGGTCGCCGATGGCGGCTTGCCGGTAAGCGAGCGGCTGTCGTCCGACGTGATCAGCCTGCCGATGCATGCCTATCTCGACGAACCGACGCAGGCGCGCGTCATCGAGGCCGTGCGCGACGCAGTTTCGGCCTGCTTCGCCGTGTGAAGTTCTGATGCAATCAGAATCGAATATGCGCTAGAAGCGGCGCATGCTCGGACGTATCTTCACTGTCGGCGGCTACACGCTGCTCTCGCGGTTGACCGGTTTCGCGCGCGACATCATGCTCGCGGCGATTCTCGGCGCCGGTCCCGTCGCGGACGCCTTCTTCGTCGCCTTCCGCCTGCCCAATCATTTTCGCGCGATCTTCGCCGAAGGTGCGTTCAACGCCGCCTTCGTGCCGGCCTATGCCCATGTCCACGGCGAACGTGGCGAGGCCTCGGCCAAACTGTTCTCCAATCGCATCTTTACCCTGCTGTTCTTGTCGCAGGTGGTGTTGTTGGTTGTTGCGTTGCTATTCATGCCTCAGGCCATGACCATCCTTGCGCCGGGCTTCAGCAACGATCCCGCCGAACGTGACCTGGCGATCGCCCTGACACGGATCACGTTTCCTTACCTGCTGCTGATCACGCTGGTGACGCTCTATGGCGGCATGCTCAACGTCATGCATCGTTTCGCCAGCGCCGCTGCGGCGTCGATCTTTCTCAACATCTCGATGATGGCGACGCTGGCGCTGGTGGTGTTCTTTCCGAGCGCCGGGCATGCCGCGGCCTGGGGCGTGCTGATCTCCGGCTTCCTGCAATACTTCCTGTTGGCCGGCGATCTCGCGAGACATGGCGGCCTGCCGCGCTTCGGACCATTGAAACTCGATGAGGATATTCGCGCCTTCTTCCGCGCGCTCGGACCTGCGACGCTGGGTTCGATGGGCACACAGGTCGCGATGTTCGCCGACACCATCATCGCCACGTTCCTGCCGGCCGGCGCACTGTCGGCGCTGTATTACGCCGACCGGCTCAACCAGTTGCCGATCGGCGTGATCGGGATCGCGATTGGCACGGTGCTGTTGCCGGAAATGTCACGGCGGCTGACGGCGGGCGACCATGCGGGCGCCATGGAGCAGCAACGCCGCGCCTTCGATTTCACGCTGTTGTTTTCGGTGCCATTCGTCGCGGCCTTCCTGGCGGTGCCGGATGTCATTACTCGCGCGATGTTCGCGCGCGGCGCGTTCACTCGTGGCGATGCCGCGGCCGCGGGAGCGACGCTCGCAGCCTATGCCATCGGCCTGATTCCCTTCGTGCTGATCCGCAGCGCAGTCTCGACCTTCTACGCCCGCAAGGACACCGCGACGCCGGTGAAGGCATCCCTGACCGGGCTTGCGGTCAACATGGGCCTGAAGCTGTTGTTGATGGGATCGCTGGCCCAGGTCGGACTGGCGCTCGCCACCGCAGTCGGCGCCTGGATCAACCGTTTGTTGGTGTTGGGCTTCGCGGTGCGGGCCGGCTATCTCGAATTCGACGCCGTGCTGCGCCGATCGATCCTGAAGTTTGCCATGACCGGCGTTGTGCTTGCCGTCGCGCTGTGGCTCGTCGCACGATTTGCGGCCGTGCATTTCCAGGCGCTGGGCAGCCTGCGCGACGAAGCCGCGCTGCTGCTGCTGGTGGCGGTTGGAGCCGTGGTTTACGGTGGATCGATCCTGCTGCTGTTCGGCCCGCGATGGCTGAGGTCGTTAGTGAAGTGAATTGTTCGCACGCGACGTCGGCCGCGACGAGCCCGAACCGAAATGGATGCGGCGAACATATGATTTCCGTTTCTTGGGCGACTGGAAAGGTCAAAAGGCGTTCTTGTCGCAGGCCGCGGCGGCGGTTTTGACGTCTTCCGGTATTCCGATCGCGCAGAATTCGCGGGCGCGATGGGAAAGAGCGTCGTTTTCGCGAACTTCTCCTCCACGAACCTCTGGCTTTGCGGGGGTGATCGCGTCAGTCCAATCTTATGCCCTCCGCCGAGACATCGTATTTCCCTGAAAAATGGCTGGCCAAGTGGCTCGTCGCGCGCGATGAGCGGTGCCGATCTCTGCTTTTGCCGAAAGCGTGGTTCGCCCGGCAAGCGCCGCCGGGATTCACCTCGCGAGGACTTCGATAGCTCAAGCGGGAGGTCCATCTCGCATAGCGAGCCGGCCAAGGCGGTGGAAGGATCCCGGTAGATCATGTCGGATCCAACGTAGAACCGCGCCGCCTGCAGAGCCAAGCCGGCCCAGTTGAGAATCGACCCGCTAAACCCGTTTGCGCTGCCCCGCGATCCGCTGCAATATGGCCGGGTTCGATCAGGCAGTTGGAGATCAGATGGCTGCTCCCATCAAGTTCGGCGTCGGTCAGAGCGTCCTCCGCAAGGAGGACGACGCGTTGATCCGCGGCAAGGGCCGTTACACCGACGACCATATTCCCTCCGTGGGACTGCACGCGCTGCTGCTGCGCTCGCCGCACGCGCATGCGAAATTCACCGTCAATGCCGCCCGTGCCCGGGGCCTTCCCGGCGTCGCGCTGATCCTGACGGCGGAGGACATAGCCGATCTCGGCGACCTGCCATGCCTGTTCAATCTCGAGGTCAATCCCTTCACAGGTCCGCCCTATCCGATCCTCGCCAAGGACGAGGTGCGCCACGTCGGCGACACCATCGCTTTCGTCGTGGCCGAGACGGTGGATCGGGCGCGCGACGCGATCGAGGCGATCGAGGTCGACTGGGCGCCCTTGCCGGCGGTGGCGGGCGTCGTCAACGCGGTCAAGCCGGGCGCTCCGCAGGTGTGGCCCGACCATCCCGGCAACGTCCTATTCGACGTTCCGGTCGGCGACAGGAAGGCGACCGACGAGGCGTTCGCCAAGGCGCATGCGGTCGCCGAAATTTCGATCGTCAATCCGCGCGTCGTCGCCAGCTTCATGGAAACCCGCGCAGCGATCTGTGAGTACGACGCCAAGCGCGATCATTTTACGCTCACGGTCGGCAGCCAAGGGAGCCACCGACTGCGCGATATCCTGTGCCAGAACGTGCTGAAGATCCCGGTCGAGAAGATGCGGGTGATCTGTCCCGATGTCGGCGGCGGTTTCGGCACCAAACTGTTTCCCTATCGCGAATACGCGCTGCTCGCGGTCGCCGCGCGCCGACTGAAGAAGACGGTGCGCTGGGCCGCGGACCGCTCCGAGCATTTCATGGGCGACGCGCAGGGTCGCGACAATGTCACGACCGCGAAGATGGCGCTTGCCGCCGACGGCAAATTCCTCGCCATGGATGTCGACCTGATGGGCGACATGGGCGGTTACCTCTCGACCTTCGGGCCTTACATTCCACATGGCGGCGCCGGCATGTTGCCGGGCCTCTATGACATCCAGACTTTCCACTGTCGCGTCCGCACGGTATTCACCCATACCGTGCCGGTCGACGCCTATCGCGGCGCCGGCCGGCCCGAGGCGGCCTATGTCATCGAGCGGCTGGTCGATGCCTGCGCGCGAAAAGTCGACATGACGCCGGATGCGATCCGGCGCAGGAATTTTATCACCCCGCGCGCGATGCCCTACAAGACCGCAACCGGCAAGATCTACGATTCCGGCGACTTCAACGCGCACCTCAAGCGCGCGATGGACGTCGCGAACTGGAAGGAATTTCCCAAGCGGGTGCGGCTGGCGAAGAAGCATGATTTGATCCGAGGCATTGGGCTCGCAAGCTATGTCGAGGTCTGCGGCACCATGGGCGAAGAAACTGCTAATGTGCGGATTGATCCCAATGGAGATGTCACGGTCCTGATCGGAACCCAGTCGAGCGGGCAAGGGCACCAGACCGCCTATGCCCAACTCGTCGCCGAGCAGTTCGGACTGCCGCCCGAGCGCGTCCACATCCACCAGGGCGATACCGACGAGATCGCGACTGGGCTCGGCACCGGTGGCTCGGCCTCGATCCCCTCCGGCGGCGTCAGCGTGGAGCGCGCCACCCGCGCGCTCGGCGCCCAACTGAAGGAGCTTGCCGCCGAAGTGCTCGAGACCAGCGCCGGCGATCTCGAGATCGATCGCGGCGTGGTGCGGGTCGTCGGCACCGACCGCTCCATCGGTTTTGTCGAACTCGCCAGGCGCGCCGGCAGTGACGCCGCCAAGCTCAACGCCAGCGCGACCTTCGCCAGCGCCGACGGCACCTATCCGAACGGCACTCATATCGCCGAGGTCGAGATCGATCCGGCGACCGGCATCGTCAAGATCGTCAACTATGTGATCGTCGATGATTTCGGCGTCACGCTCAATCCGCTGTTGCTCGCGGGCCAGGTGCATGGCGGCGCAATGCAGGGGATCGGGCAGGCGCTGATGGAGCAGGTGGTCTACAGCGCCTCCGATGGCCAACTCGTCACCGGCACCTACATGGACTATGCGCTGCCGCGCGCCGCCGACGGGCCGTCCTTCGTGTTCGAGACCCACAACGTGCCCTGCAAGACCAATCCGCTAGGGGTGAAGGGCGCAGGCGAAGCCGGCGCGATCGGCTCCTGTCCGGCGGTTGTGAACGCGATCGTCGATGGGCTATGGCGCGAGTACAAGATCGACCACATCGACATGCCGGCGACGCCGGAGCGGGTCTGGATTGCGATCCGCGAGCACCAGCGCCGTCATAGCCTCTGATATCCGCCTCAATTGGGAAATAAACGGGCGCCGCCGGGGTCAAACGGGTTGGGATCAACTCGGCCGCGGGGTGAGAGTTGGCGTAAGAACGGGAGAGCAGGTTGATGAGGCGGTCGGTCTTGGTAATCGGTATGTTGGTGCTCGGCGCGGCTGCGGCGATGGCACAGGAGGACCTGGTCAAGCAGGACCAGGCGGTGATGAAGGCAAACGCCAAGAATCTTGGCGCCATGGTGGCGATGGTCAAGGGCGAAAAGCCCTACGATCAGGCAACGGTCGATGCGTCACTCGCTGTGTTGCAGAATACCGCCAAGAAGCTTCCGACCATGTTCCCGGACAGCATCAAGGGCCAGAACCCGGACGGCGATTACCATTCCTCGCCCAAGGTTTGGGAAGACAAGGCCGGATTTGCGGCGCATATCGCAAGCTTCACCAAGGTGGTGAGCGACGCGAAAGGCAAGATCAGGGATCTCGAGACGCTGAAGGCGATCACGCCCGGCATCGGCAAGGAATGCGGCGGTTGCCACGAGACCTATCGCCTCAAGAATAGCTGATTGGGTTCAAGAACGACCGGCGGAATAGGCGGGGGCTGGTTGCGCCCCGGCTATTCCGCTTCAGCAATCTTCGCGGGATTGCTACTTGTTACTTCACTTGTCGTCGTTTCTCGTTGTTATTTCACTTGGCCGCGGATTTCGCCGCCTGGATTGGCTGCGGTGTGAACGTTGATGTAGTACCTGCCCGCCAGAAGGTCGGCGGCCTGTTCGTCGGTCAGTGTGGCGGTGCCTTCCACCGGGCTCGATGTGGCGTTCGGGATTGCAATCTTGACACCGGCGTTCTTGCCGACTTCCGCGGGTCCATGGAAGTGCGCGGCCGATGCGGGGCCGCTCAATCCCGAATATGTGAGCGTCCATGTCAGCTTCTTGGTCGCCGGATCGTAATCGACGTCGGCGGTGCCGCTGCCGGTGCTGGCAGTCGGAGGAACTTCCGACTTGCCGTCCAATGTGACTTTGTATTTTTCGGCAAAGGCAGGCCCTGCGAACGCCACGACGGCTCCGAACACGAGCGTGGCAAACACGGTCTTGGTCATGGGGTCTCTCCCTATCGGCCTCAAATGAAACATCAATCTCAACAACGCGATTTCAGGTTTATTCCTCAATTCCGCCTCCATGCCGCGAAATTTGCACTTAACGCACGACGGGAGCCGCGTGCGGACTAACCCTAAAGCCTGATGGTCAATGACGGATCGATGATGGTGCGACGAATTTTCCTTGCTGCTGTGTTCGCTTTCGCGGCCGCTGTCGCGCTCTATTGGTGGCTCACCGCGCCGTCGCTCGCGCTGGCGGTCACGGAGCCTGCCCATGTGCCGAACCTCGCCAACGGGCAGACCATCTTTGATATCGGCGGCTGTGCCTCCTGCCACGCGGTGCCGGATCAGCCCGAGCGCACCCGGCTTGGCGGCGGGCTGGCGATCAAATCGCCGTTCGGCACGTTCTATGCGCCGAATATCTCGTCCGATCCGACCGACGGCATCGGACGCTGGCGCGAGGCCGACTTCGTCAACGCGTTGACCAGGGGGATCTCGCCGGCTGGAACCCACTACTTTCCGGCCTTCCCCTACGTCTCCTATGCGCATGCGAAGGTCGACGACGTGCGCGATCTCTTCGCCTATCTGAAGACGCTTCCCGCCGTCTCAGGCAAGGTGCGCGATCATGATCTGCCGTTTCCGTTCAACATCCGGCGCAACGTCGGCATCTGGAAATTGCTGTTCATGGACGAGACCCCGTTCGTGCCTGATCCGGCG
>NZ_JBAURI010000479.1:0-9352 GCF_049581145.1 Bradyrhizobium sp. | reverse complement strand
CAGCCGCTCCGGTCAAGCTCGCCGGCACTGTCTTGGCGAGCCGTAGCGAGGCTTGCATCTCGATACGGCCGAGTAGTCCCTCCGCCTTGCAGAAATCAGCCAACTGGGCCTCCAGCGCGGCCCGCCTACCCTTGCGCGCACGCCGCAGCTCGCGCTCGGCAGCATCCTGCTCAGCGAGCAAGCGCCCCAGCTCCTCGTAGTCCCGGCGGTGGCCCTCGATGGCGGCGAGGATCGGGTCGGGTGCCTCCGGGACAGGAACGCTGGCGGCCCGCGAGGCGGTAATGGCCGCAGCCAGGGCGGCGGCACCGCCGGTGACAAACTGCCGACGCCGCAGGGCCAGACCGGCGGGAAGGATCGAACGACTCGTGGTATAGGCAGAATCAGCCTGAGACATGGGTTACTCCATGTTGAGGGTTAGGCCCGTGCAGGTGTGTCCAGCACCTGTGCGGGCTGCTCGTCTGGCGTGTGGCGGCCAGCGCCGTGAATCGAATCACGGCGGCTCCGTCCCGTCAATGGAAAGCGAGACGCTCCGGCAGCGGTCAGGTATCGACGGCTTGACTCGCCGTCCCCAGCATCTTCGGGCCGCGATCCTCGCTGCGGATTGAGGTCTTGCAAGACTGGCGTCCCTATATAGGGCCGCGCATCGCAACGTCGCCGATTTGACGAAACCAGCACGAG
Organism: Bradyrhizobium sp.; assembly: GCF_049581145.1. Lineage (GTDB taxonomy): Bacteria > Pseudomonadota > Alphaproteobacteria > Rhizobiales > Xanthobacteraceae > Bradyrhizobium. The sequence goes on along the minus strand of NZ_JBAURI010000479.1, from coordinate 8,674 downwards.
AGCGCCAGCGTGAGCAGATGGTACCGGTCCGGCTCCATGGCGACGTCCGGGTGATGATGCACATCACCCTCACGACCCCAGCCCCCCGCTTTGTGCAGCCCACCGATGCCGCTGTCGCGTGGATCCAATTCTCGGAATTAGAGCGTTGCTCGCGTGGGTTCTCTCTTCACTGATGTAACCGGGCAGCCCAAGTCTTCGGCGAATGTCCGAGAGCCGCCAACGGTTGAACCAGCGCCGCCTCGCAGGCGTCCTTGGCTTCGCAGATCCGGCGTGCTGCACGATCCCGATCGCGGGATGTTCGCCCTGTGCAGCGGATTGCACAGACGGACTCACAGTTGGAATGATGAGAGATTTCGCCGACGGAGAAGCGAGGCGGCCGCGCGGTCGTACACCTGCGGCACAGCGGGTGGTCATCCTCGCTTTCGCCATGATGGCAGTGATCCGCTATCGCGCCAATCCGTTTCTGCAAAAGAACGCAACGCCGAACCACGGCAAAAAAGCATCGCCACACTGGCATTGACCTGCGTCGCGCGACCACTCTGACTGCGTCATCGACATACGCCGGATTCGATCAGTTCTGCGTGAATGCGATCGCATCCCTATCGTACAACGGAGTGCGTCCGCGTACGTCGTGCGGGTACAGCGTGGAAGATCGCAGTGTTTCCGGCGCCGAATATTTTCTTAACGATCGAAGGATCGGTGGTCCGGAGTTTCAAAAAGAACACATTGCTTGAACGATATCCGATGCGGGGCGACGATCGGATCGTCGGTGATATCAGCTGGTCGAGACTCTTTGGCTGATGAGCTCTGTAGCGCTTTGATCTGAGCCATCATCGATGAGCATGCGAGGCCGCAACCTTCCTCGATAGCGGCTGGGCATCAAGCGAAGACTCCTCGATCGATCGCCTCGGCAAAATTTGCTGAGGCTTTTGATGACTGACAAAACAAAACCCATCTCGATCCGGCTGGCAAAAGGCGAGATCGACCAACTCCAGGCACGCGCCTATTCATTGTCGGGAAACGTCACGGGCGTTGCCCGAGACCTGATCCGCACGGGGCTTGCCGGCGGCGACAACAAAGCGCTTGCCGATCGACTGATGCTGATCGAGCGGCGGATCGTGGCGCTTGAGCAGCAGGGTCAGGAAACGCATGCCCTGATACAGTCGATCGACCAGGCGGCGCGCGACCTGCTTGCGATGTTCGACGCGCTGTTGAAGGCGCTGACCGGCGAGAGCACCGGGAGGGCGGCATGACCCGGCGCCTGCGGATCGTTTTCTTCCTCGCGGCACTAGGCTGCTTTGGTCTGTCGGTTGGTTTGTACCAGTTCAGCTTTGAACTCTGGCCCCCCAGCGCCACGATGGCGGATGGGAGGACCGCGCCCCTCCAATCAGCGGACGTTGAGGCTTGTCTCAGGGGTAGAGTTTTGGCGTGGCTTGGAGATAGCTATGGAGACACCTATTGGCGAAACTGCAGAGCCCACCTGTCGCAGTATCAAGCTCTGGAGGGGATCGAACTTCGGTTCTGGTCCCTTGTTGGCTCCGGCCTGGCCGGGCTCGTGGCGTTGTTCGGCTTTGCGCTGAGCCTTCGTATGGGTTCCTCCTCGTTCAGGGTCATTCGCGGCGCACGGCTGCAGACGGGAAGTCGAGGCCTGAAGGCCTTCGCCCGGGCCTGCGCCGCCGAGTGCCGGATCCACGGCCATGGCGTTACGCTGGTGCCATCTATCCCCATGGGGCGCGAGCGCGAGGCACGGCATTTCCTGATCCTCGGCAGCGTCGGTGGCGGCAAGACCCAGACCATGCTGCACCTGATCGGCGAGGCCCTTGCCCGAGGGGATGGCGTTCTGGTGCTCGACACCAAGGGCGACATGATGGGCGGCCTTCCCGCTGATGGAGACCCGCTCTTCGTCGCCCCTCATGACCGCAGATCATTGGTCTGGGACATAGCGACCGACTGCAGCGTCAAGCAGGACGCCCGCGAACTCGCCGCCCGCTTCATACCGCCGAGCTCCGATCCGATGTGGTCTGAGGCGGCGCAGGAGATCTTTGTCGCCTGCATCGTCCATCTGCAGGCGACCAGGAACAAGGACTGGGGCTGGGCCGACCTGCAGAGGGTCGTCACCGCCGATGTCGACAAGCTCACGGCTTATGCAAGAGATCACAATCCAAATGCGCTGAAGCTGTTGGGCCAACCCGACAGCAAGACGACCATGAGCATTCTGACGACGTTCCAGACCCACATGCGAATCGTCTCGGTCCTGGCCGAAGCCTGGCCCGATCCTTTCGCCCGTCGGTTCTCTATCCGCGCCTGGCTGCACAATCCGACACCCCATCGCCCGCTGATCCTGCAGCACGACCCTGGTTATCCCGAACTGTCGCGGATCTGGATCGGCAGCATGCTCGGCCTGCTCGCCTCGGCGGTGGGCAGTCCTACTCTGACCGAAAACCCTCGGCGGCGAGTATGGCTGTTCCTGGATGAGTTCCCGCAGCTGCCACCGATCAAGCAGTTTCCGACCTTCCTCGAGCTCGGCCGGTCCAAGGGAATCGCCGTCGTCATCGGCGCCCAGGACACAGCGCAGATCCGGGCGGTCTATGGTGCTGACCAGGCCAAATCCTGGTTCGGAATGACCGGCACCAAGATCATCACCCGCATCAACGCCAGCGAAGCGGCCGAAGACATCAGCCGGCTGATCGGGGAGCAGCAGGTCGAGCGGCGCACGCAGAGTGAAACCCGCGCTGGCGGCAAGACCAGCGTCACCGAGAGCCCCCAGCGCGAGGTGCGACGCGTGATCACGGCCTCCGAGCTTGCCTCCCGTCTCGGACCGACTGACGGCGGCGTCCGGGTGCTATTCGTCGGTCTCGGCGAAGACGTCTACGAGCTGGAGCTACCGTACATCCACCTGCTAACACTACGCGATCCGATCTGGCCCGCCGATTGGACCCAACCTTGGCCTACCAAGCCCTCAGGCCACTCCAATGAAGCCAACAATCCTGAGGCATCGCCGCAGCCCTCGCGCCTGACCAAGAGCCTGGCCGACCTGATCCGGCTGAAGCGGACCTTGCACTGACCATGGTGGCCTCGATCTCCGCACGAGGAAGTGCCGCCGCGTCCCTGCGGTATTACGAGCATCTGAAACGCGACGATTACTATAGCCGCGACGGAGAGCCGCCGGGCCGTTGGGCTGGTCGGGGCGCCGAGCGGCTGAGTCTCGTTGGACCGGTAACGCATACCGAGTTCGACGCCGCGCTGCAAGGCATCGACCCCAAAACCGGCGAGCGGCTGGCGCAGGTTGGCGGGCGCGGGCGGGAGCATTCGGCCGGCTGGGACATGACCTTCAGCGCCCCGAAATCGGTCTCGGTGCTATGGGCCCTCTCCGAGGGTCCCGACCGGGAGGGGATCGAACAAGCCCATCGATCCGCGGTGCTGGCGGCAACGGCGCCTCTCGAAGCGACTGCCGGCTGGGCGAGACGTGGCCGGGGCGGAGCCACGCGGGAGCGAACGGCGGGGCTCCTGATGGCGCAGTTCGATCATCACACCAGCCGCGAATCCGATCCGCAGCTGCATACCCACGCCTTCATCTTCAATCTCGCCCCGCGTCGCGACGGCAGTTGGGGCGCGATCCTCAGCCGCGAACTTTACAAGGCGCAGAAGGAGGCGGGCGCGACCTACCGCCGCGTGCTTGCCTCGGAGCTGGAGCGGCGAGGCATTCCCCTTGAGTGGCAGACCAATACATTCCGGGTCGCGGCCATCCCGCGCGATGTCGAGCGGGCCTTTTCTAAGCGGCGCCAGGCCATCGAGGAGGCCGCCCAGATTCACGGCTACAGCACACCCAAGGGGATGGAGCAGGCAACCCTGCGAACCCGCCGTCCCAAGCGCGACGCAAGGCTCGGCGACCTCGTCAAGCATTGGCAGGCGGAGGCCAAGGCGCTCGGGTTAGAGCTTGGCCGAAGCCGCCAGCACGTTCAGACAATGGCTACCTCCAGCGGTCGACCTCGTCCAACTCGGTCCGCGGGCTGGCAGAATGCCCCCTCCCCGCCCAGGTCGGCGCCCGCACCATCAGCGATCGCGCCGGCAATCACAAACACCGGGCAACACCGCGCGGCCCAACTCGGATCCCGGCTCGGCCAGGCCATTCGTGGGCTGGATCAACCTGCTGAAATGTCCGGCGTCAGGATCAAGCTGCGCTATCGAGACCGCGAGTGGGAATGACCGACAGCCAGACGGTCGAACCGAGCCGGCGGCGGCTTCACTGGATCACCGCCTCCGCGGCGACCGCCCAAGAGGCTCGTCTCTCACCCCACACGACTTCCGTTGCGGTCGATCGATGCTCGCAAGGATTTCGTTTTCTGGAGCACCGCCGACGCTCGGGCCGGTCGACTTCGTCGGCCTGACCGCCCGCGCGAAACCGAACGAAGTCTGGCACTGGATCGACGAAAAGAACTGCGCCCCGCCGCTGTAATCGCGTCCCACGCGCGCAAGTCCTTGTCAGTAATAGAATTCCGGCAAGTTAGACGGCAGCCCGTCAGCGTTTTCGATTCATGTGTAAACAGTGCCCCACAGAGAAAGATCGTCTCACTCCAATGGGATAGCCGCACTCGGCCCGCGAAGCGTCAGCACCACAGGTGCATAGGGTGTGAAAACTCTCTTGCCTTCTTTCCTTGGCTTGTTGGCTGGCTTTCGTATTAAGTGCATCCTTGGCCATGGTTTGCTTTTCGCAAGGCTCAAGCCGCAATCTTCCTCTGTCCCGTCTCAGCGTGAGCCTGCACGCGTCGTGTTGATGCCGGCGGCGAGCAGGAGCATCACCGCCATCGGATCGAGAACGACGACAAGCGCCAACGTGAGCAGCCGTACCGGTCGCTCGAGGTCGGTTGCCGGCATACCCATCAGCTCGGCAAGATATCGCACCGGGCCGACGTCGGCCTCAGCGCGCCTGCGCTGGGCCTCAATCTTGGCTTTCTCGATCTGCAGGCTCGCGAGCGCCTGCCCTTGTCGCTGCCGCTCCGCAACGATGTCAGCGCGCTCGCGGCGCTTCTGGTCAGCGATCGTCATCGCGCCGAGGGGGCGGCCCAGCCGTGTCGCTTCCTCGATGGCCGCGTCGATCTGGGCGATGCGCCGATCAAGGTCTGCCACGGTCCTGATCTGGATCGCGAGCCGAACCTCGATATCGGCGGTTCTGTCCGCAAGCGCCTGATCGATGGCCGCCATATGATCAAGATGAGCGCGCGTGAGGAAGCCGAACACACCGACCGCGTTCAGGCTCATCAACACGCCGATCATCGCGACGAGGATGAGGCGCAGGAGGAATGGCGCCGCGTTCCAATGCTCGGTCAGCCACGCCGCAGCGACGAGCTTCCCGGCTTCCAGCGCTGCGCCCATGGTGATGATGGGCCAGAACGCGCCGGCAAAGATTGCGGTGAGGCCATCAATGGAGAAGGCGGCCGATACGGATGCGAGCGCCAGTGCCACGATGAGTGCGGCCAGCTTGACCGGTGTCGCGGAACGCCGTCCCGCCGTGGTCGCATGTGTCACAGTGACACCGACCGCCTCGGTAACGGTCGGAGTAACATCGGTAACAGCCGGCGTAACAGGCATCGTTACGATGATCGCTCCCGCGTTACGGCGGATCAGGCCGGCCTCTCCCCACGCCTTCAACCGGCGACCGGCCCGCATCCTGTTCCAACCCCACTGGCGCCCGAGCTCCGCAGCGCTGGCGGTCACGCGTCCGTCAGGCTGAGAGCGCAGCCAAGCCAGCGCCTCCACATCATCGAATGGGCGGATCGCAACGATGTCGGTCATGTCGAGAACTGCTTCTTCAATCCTGGCACATGCAATCAAATGGAGGTCTGCCCCTGGTGGCCAGTACGACGGAGAGGGAGGCAAGCGGCCAGGCAGTCGGACGTCAATCGACCAGGGTCGCTACAGCCGCGCGACGCACGAAGATGCGGCTGACCGCGCACCTCTCGATATTTGAGTCGCGCACCACGACGTCCCAAATGGCAGCGCCAGTTGATACTTACTCTGCGATTCTGGAGTTGGCTCTCCGCGGCTCCGGGCGATCACCACCCGCCAGCGAAGATGGCACGCGGGGACGCAACAGTTGAATGGCCAAATCGCGCGACATAGTGCGCTACAGCTCTCCAACTCGCCGAGCGCCAGCTGCACATCGTGCCTGTCGGAGACGATCATGACGAGGCAGGTTCCTGGGCGACATGTCGGCGCAGGGCTTCAGGGTCGCTTCCGGTCAGTGCGATCCTTCAAGGCCGGGATCGGCAGCCCAACGCAGATGCAGCTCGACGGCCGTTGGCTACGCGAGAAACGCGCATCGCCGCCATAAGAAGCCGGCACGTCCCACAAATCATGCCGTTCGCCGGCGCGTCGCACGCGAAGGCGAAACGGCTAGCGGGTGTGTGCGGCCAAGGCAGCTTCGGCGGCGGTCTTGGCCGCGTCAAAGGTTGTGGCCTGGCCGGTAGCGATCAGCGCGGAGCAGTCAGGCCCACCGAACAATTCCCAGCCGATCTCGGTTGGGAATCCGTTCACGGCCGGGAGGTCGAAAGCCACCAGTTCGTAGCCATCGACAAGCCTGCGTTCGGCACGATTGGCCGACCAGAATTCGGGATCGGGGTCCCAGCCAACGGCCGCCTCTTTTTTAAGCAGCGACATCCGACGCTCCTTCCGTTCCTGTCGCCGAATTCAGCCCATGCAGAAAATCCGCCGCGCGCTGCGCATGCGATGCGGCGGTGAAGATCGCGCGCCTATCGTTCTTCAGCACCTTGATCCACGAAGCAATGTAGGAAGCGTGATCCTCGCGAACTTCCGGCGTCAACGCGAGATCGGCGCAAAGAAAGGCCGAACCAAGCTCGGCAACAAGCTCCTCCATCGCATAGCCTTCGTCACCGAAACGCTTGCGCCCAAAATCCCGGTTCAGGCGGCTTTCATGTCGGGTCCAGTGCACGGTTTCGTGGACGCGGACAGCGTAGTAGCTCTCCGCGTCGCGGAAGAAATCGATGTATGGCATATGAATCTTGTCGGTCGAAATGACGTAACAAGCTCGGCTCCCGCCGTGCACGATGTTTGCGCCCGTCGCATCCAGGAAGCTCTCCGCGCGCTCGATGCGCTGCACGGGCTCCGGCTGCGCTTGCGGCTTGCCGTAGTAGTGCTCGGGCAAGCCTTCGATCTGCTCAACATTGAACACGGTGTAGCCCTTCATGAAAGGAATGGCGTGTTCGGATTCCTCGCCCGTCTTTGCGTCCGTCTCGGTGCGGATGATCTTGTCGGCATAGACGACAAGGCTTCCTTGCTCACCCTTCCGGACGTGGGCTTTCAATTCCAAAGCCTGCTTGAAGGTCATCCAGATCGGCGCGGCGTATCCCTTCTCAAGCGCTGCCGACCACAGCATCAGCACGTTGATGCCTTGATAAGCCACGCCGTTCGCACGCAAAGGTCGCGTGATCCGTCCTGCGCTGTGCTCGGCCTCCCAAGGCTGGTGCCATGGTCTGACGCCTTGTTCTAGCGCCGCAACAATCTGATTGGTGATCTTCTGATAGACATCCGTCCTCATCTTCGCTTCTCCTAGCTTGCCGGTTGCGCATGCAACCGGCGCTAGGCCAGCGCCGATGAGCGGGGGTTGGCTGTCACAGGCCGGAATGCGCCGGGTTGGGCGGGCCGGAGGAAGCGAAGCGACCGACTACCCGGCCGGCGTATTCCGCCCGCAGGGCTTGGCCTTGACAGCCTGGGGGGCCGCGAGCCCCAGCCTTTGTGCTGCGCAGCACGAATCGCGTAGGATCACTTACGTTCTGTGGCTGCGGGGTAGCGGACAGATGCTTCAGGAGCAAATACTAAAGCGGTTCTCTTGCTTTTCTCTCAATCACGAGCGGCAAGGAGAAGCTACAGCGGGTGACGAATGCTCCATCCGACAGGAATTTTGTTTGGTGTCCGATGGGTCGCATATCCTGGTGTATTAGCCACTTCCATAAACTAACAAAGAAATGGAAGATCCCGGCCTACAATGAGGAGCTTCTAAAGTCAGGATTTGCAGCCGGCGCTCACCGAGGCTTTAGAAAGAGCCCTTCCCATCCGCCCCGAGAGCCTGATACCTACATCGAGTTGTCTTCGGGCGCTTCAGCGGCCCGCGCTTAAATTGTATTGCCAGAGACCTAGAAGAAAACGGTGCGGAGTGGTCTTTAATGCACGAATTGACCGAAGTACTGGCTGTCGCAACTGCTCATATTCAGCCAGAGTACTTTTACTTACCTGTGCACGGTGGCGCACCGGTGTATCGCGAGCGCGTTTATTGCTACGAACTGTATCATCAAATGCGTCTACGATGGCCCGACGGTTGCCCGTTCAAGCTGAACGGCGAAGTCGATAAAGCTGGTCATCCTATCCTTTCTCAACTCGGTGCGAACTACGCAAAGCCAGATCTGCTCGTCCATGGCCCCGGGGACATGGGCATGAACCACGCTATCGTCGAGGTCAAATCCGTTGAGGCACGATTTCAAGGAATTCGCAAAGACCTCAAGACTCTGTCGCTGTTCAGAAGCACTGTCGGCTATGTGAGCGTCGCCGCGTTTTTTGATGGACCGCTGAGCAAGAACTTTGATGGACTTCCCGCTTCCGCTTCCCGAGGCCTGTAGGGTGTTTGGGAAGCGGAAGTGGGAAGCGCTGCTTCATCCGGCGA
>NZ_JBAURI010000478.1:0-2518 GCF_049581145.1 Bradyrhizobium sp. | reverse complement strand
GCATTGGCCCTGCTCGCCGCGCCGCCGCCAAGGCCGCGGCCCGAGCGAAGCGCCTGCACGCCGGCCGCGAAACCTTCGAGATAGCGCTTCTGCTCGTCGGTGAAGTCGACGGAAACGGGTTCGATTTTCATGGTCTGCAACGAAGCTCCTGCAGCCACTGTTGGTGGCCTCAACGGGAAACGGGACTGACCGCTCGGCCATCGCTCCGGCCAAATAGCCGTCTCGATCGCCAAGACACGGTCCGATCAGCCTCGTTGCTGCGGATATCCATCGCGGAAATAGGCCAGCGGGCATCTGCGACGGCTGGCCTGAATGTCATGATACAAGACCTGTGCCATTGCGGCATGATTAGAATTTTATTTTGAAATCAATATCTTATTTGTATTTCATGGCATGAACTGGATGGCAATTCATGCCTTTTCAAACGGCATAAGCTCAAAAAATAAGCTTCCGATCGCAACGCCTAAAGCGTCATCAGCAGCGCTTGACCGCGAAGGAGGCCAGATATCCGGCGATGTCATGGGGATCGAAGGCGGCTCCGGCGAAAGCGCCGACCGCCGGAACGGCTGCGGAAGCCGCCCCGCTTCGTCCCAGCGCGGCGTCGTAGAGGTCCGGCCGGAACACTGCCATCGCCGTCTTCAGTGCGTCCGGGCTGATCGAGGTCTGGCCCCAACGGGCCATTTGCGCGTAAAGCCAGGCGGCCTGGGCGGGATCGGGCCGCGAGGCATCCTCGCGCCCGACCAGGAGATAGCGGTCGCTCTCGCGAATCGTCCCCTCGGGTGAAATCTTCAGGCGTCCGTCGAGCGTCCGCTGGATCACCGCGGCATCGACACCCACACGCTCCGGCTGCGCCAGAAGGCGCGCGGTCTCGCTGCGGTTCTGCTCGACATAGCCGGCCGCGCGCGAGATGGCGCGGACCAGGCTTGCGAGGATTTCAGGGTTTTTCTCCGCCCAGTTCTGTCGGACCGCGAGCACTTTTTCAGCCGCACGCACCAGAATGTCGGAGACGAAATGCAGGATATGGCCGACGCCGCGATCGACCGCGATGGAATTCCAGGGCGCTCCGACACAGAAGCCGTCGACATGACCATTGGTCAGGCTATCGACCATATAAGGCGGCGGCAGCACGACCAGCCGGACGTCTTCGTCGGGATCGACCCCGCCAGCCGCCATCCAGTAGCGGAGTTGGTAATTGTGGGTCGAGAACGGAAAGGTCATGGCAAAGGTCAGCGGCTCCTTGCCGCTCTTGCGCCTGTCCGCGACAAGGCGCGCCAGCGCCAGCGCGGTCGCCATCGGATCGAAGCGGTCGCCTTCGATCTGGCTCATGATCGCCGCATGCAGCGCCGGCGAGACCGTGATCGCATTGCCGTTGATACCGAGATTGAAGGGGGCGGCAATCGGCACCTTGACGTGCCCCAACCCCAGGCTCGACGCGATCGCGACCGGCGCCAGCAGATGCGCCGCCTCGAACAGCCCGATATTGAGCTTGTCGCGGATATTCGACCATGACACCTCCCGAACCAGCGTGACATCGAGCCCCTCGGCGGCGGTAAAGCCCTTGTCCACGGCCACGATCAGGGCTGCGGCATCGACCAGCGGAATGAAACCGATGTGCAGGGGCGTCATCATTTCAAGAGCTCCGACGCGGTCAGGATCGACTGCGCGATCTCGCCGATCTTCTTCTTCTCGCGCATCGCGGTGGAGCGCATCAGCACATAGGCCTCGTCTTCGGTGAGGCCCTTCACCTTCATCAAGATTCCCTTGGCGCGATCGATCACCTTGCGCTCTTCCAGCGCCGACTTGGTGCGATCGAGCTCGTCCTGCAATTTCGCAAAGGCGTTGAAGCGTGAGACGCAGAGATCGAGGATCGGCTTGATGCGCTCCTTCTTCAGGCCGTCGACGATGTAGGCCGACACCCCGGCATCGACGGAGGCCTGGATCGAGGCCGCATCGCTCTGGTCGACGAACATCGCGACCGGCCGGCGCACGGCACGGCTCACCTGGAACATCTGTTCCAGGGTGTCGCGGCTGGGATTTTCGAGATCGATCAGGATGACATCAGGATCGAGCGCGTAGATTCGGGCCAGCAGGCTCTGCATCTCGCTGATGTGGACCACCACGGTGAAGCCCGCCTCCCGCAATCCCTCCTCCAGGATGGCGGCGCGGATCGGACTTTCGTCGACAATCACGATTTTCGGCGACTGTTCAGCGCTCATCGATCACTGGTCCTGCACACCGATATCCATAGCACGCGACACGCCGGCTTAAAGCCTTGTAATTATGGGCGAATGAGACTAGCTGACGGCAGTCACCCGAACAGATCGCAAGATAATATGCAACAGGCCGCCGCGCCCAAAGTCAGTTTTGTCTCATTGGGATGCCCCAAGGCTCTGGTGGATTCCGAGCGCATTATCACGCGGCTGCGCGCGGAAGGCTATGAGCTTGCGCGCAAGCACGACGGCGCCGATCTCGTGATCGTCAACACCTGCGGTTTCCTGGACAGCGCAAAGCAGGAATC
>NZ_JBAURI010000477.1:0-2131 GCF_049581145.1 Bradyrhizobium sp. | reverse complement strand
GAGGAGGCTGGGGCGGCGGCGCGTTCTTCGGCGGTCTTGCCGCCGGCGCCATCATCGGCGGAGCCGTTGCCGCGCCCTATTACTACGGCTCTCCTTATTACTACGGTCCGGCCTATGCTCCGCCGCCGGGTTACGCGCCGCCGCCCGGCGACGAGGTGTCCTACTGCATGCAGCACTACCGGTCCTATGATCCCAACAGCGGAACGTTCCTCGGCAAGGACGGCCGGCGTCACCCCTGTCCCTGAGCCTGATCGCCGCGTGCGCCGGCGCGGCCGGACCATCGACCGCAGGGTGAGCGAGGGCGCCCTTTGTTCGACTGCGTCATGGACAATCGCAGGCCGCAAACGGGGTGCGGCGGCGAACGAAGTCCACCTTTCCCGAAGGGGAGAGGTGGACCGTCCGCCGGGCTGCCCGATTCAACCAAAAGCCCTCGTGCTCGGTCACATAGCGGTTTCAGACCACCCGGCCGAATCGCGCGCCGGCGCCCAGGCGTTGCCAAACTTTCGTCATTGCGAGCGCGAGCGAAGCCATCCATCGTGCCGCAAGATGGATTGCTTCGTCGCAAGGGCTCCTCGCCATGACGCGGAGGGAGCCGTTTCGCAAAGCGCTCGCCCCAGGCTGCGCGGCCGCCCATTGACGAAACCGTGGTCGGCTGAAACAAGATCGGCGAATCATACCCAGGCCATGGTCGCGCTTTTGCGCTTCACGCCGGTGACATAAACCAAGCGATGTCCGGACTTGATCTGCTGTCCACCCTGGCTGTGCTGCTCGTTGCCGCGCTCTGCCTGTCGATCCTGATCGTCCAGGGTCTGACCGGGGTGCCTCCGTTATCGTCGAATTCCACCGAGACCGCTGCCGTCGTGGCGCTGTTGCGGCAGGCCGGCCTGGCGGAAGGGGCGGTGGTGTATGAGCTCGGCTCCGGATGGGGCTCGCTGGTCATCGCCCTGGCGCGGGCCTTTCCCAAGGCTGAGATCCGCGGCATCGAAATGTCGCCGCTGCCTTACTGGGTGTCGCGGTTTCGGGCGCGTACCATGCCCAACGTGCTGCTGCGCCGTGGCAACTTCCACGACCACGATCTCGGCGATGCCCAGGCCGTGACCTGCTATCTCATGATCAAGCCGATGCCGAAGCTGGCCGCCTTGCTCGATCGCACGCTCAGGCCCGGGACGGCGGTGGTGTCGCTGTCCTTCTGGTTCCGCGACAGGCAAGCTGCCGCCACCCTGGAAAGCCCCGGGCGACTTGGCGCGGCAGCGCTGTATTATTGGCCCGCGCGCAGGGCGTAGGATGGACGGAGCCACCAGCGCCGGCCTTTCGCCGGTCCGACAATGAGCCCGGCGATACCGGTCGATGTCGATCTCGCGAAGCTGATGGGTTTCGCAAACGCTCAACCCATCTACGCGCGGCCAATCACATTGAGTCTCGCCATCACCTGATCCGACAATGTCAGCTCGGCCGCGGCGAGGTTTTCACGGAGATGGCCGACGGACGACGTGCCGGGAATCAGCAGGATATTTTCCGCGCGGTGCAGCAGCCAGGCCAGCGCGACCTGCATCGGTGTGGTCGCGAGCTCGACCGCGATCTCCGACAGGGTCGAGGATTGCAGCGGCGTGAAGCCGCCGAGCGGAAAGTAGGGCACATAGGCGAGGCCGTCGCGGCAGAGATCGTCGATCAGCGCGTCATCGTCGCGATGCGCCAGATTGTAGAGGTTCTGCACGCAGACGATGTCGCAGATCCGTTGCGCCTCGGCGATCTGGGTCGGCGTGACATGGCTGAGCCCGATGTGACGGATATGGCCCTGGCGCTGCAGCTCCGCCAGCACCACGAGTTGCGCTTCGAGCGAGCCTTCGGCCGGGCGATGCGCGCCGGCCGAGGCGCGGAGATTGACCACGTCGATGGTGTCGAGGCCGAGATTGCGCAGATTGTCGTGCACCGCCCGGGTCAGTTCATCGCTCGCGTAGGCCGGGTGCCAGGAGGGGTCCGCGCCGCGCCGGGCGCCGACCTTGGTGACGATGGTGAGGTTGTCGGGGTAGGGGTGCAGCGCCTCGCGGATGATCTGGTTGGTGACGTGCGGGCCGTAGAAATCGCTGGTGTCGATATGATCGACGCCGCTTTCCACCGCCTGGCGCAGCAC
>NZ_JBAURI010000476.1:0-24736 GCF_049581145.1 Bradyrhizobium sp. | reverse complement strand
GGATGGAGCGGAGATCCTCGCGCGTCGCGCCATCCATGACAAAGGCTCCGACGGCATCGAGCCGCCGGGCGATCACCGCGCTGTCGGTCAAGGGTGCGGCGAGGCGTTGCGCCAGCAGCCGCGAGCCGGCTGAGGTCACCGTGGCGTCGATCGCGTCCAGCAGCGAGCCACGCCGTTCGCCTGACAGCGTACGGGTCAGCTCGAGATTGGCGCGGGTCGCCGGATCGATCGCCATGGTGGTGCCGACCGCCTCGCGCGACGGCGGCGACAGCGGTGGACGTTTTCCCACTTGCGTGCGGTCGATATAGGTGACCGCGGCGGCAGCAGCGGTCGCTTCCAGCCGCGACATCGCGGCCATGCCGTCCATGGTCGCGACCGCGAAATAGTCGCACAGGCGCCGTTCGGCCGTGGAGCTGTCGAAGACATCGCGGGTCAGCGGCGTCACCGCCGCGAGCTCACGCAGCTGTAGTCCTAGCTCGGTGTCGGAATAGAGCGCGTCGGTGACGATGGCTTCATTCGGATTGATGCGCGCCAGGGTCGCGGCAAGCTCGGCGGTCGAACATTCCGTCACCATGAATTCGGCGGTCGAGATGTCGATCCAGGCGAGCCCGATGCGGTCGGAGCCGGCAGAGCCGCGCGCGCGGGCAATCGCCAGCAGGTAGTTATTGGTGCGGGCATCGAGCAGCGTGTCTTCGGTCAGCGTGCCCGGCGTCACCAGCCGTACCACGTCGCGGCGCACCACGCTTTTGTTGCCGCGGGCGCGCGCCGCAGCCGGATCCTCCATCTGCTCGCAGACCGCGACGCGATGACCTTGCGCGATCAGCCGGTGCAGATAGTCGTCGGAGCGCTCGATCGGCACGCCGCACATCGGGATGTCCATGCCCTGATGCTTGCCGCGCTTGGTCAGCAGGATGCCGAGCGCCTTCGAGGCGATTTCGGCGTCCTCGAAGAACAGCTCGTAGAAATCGCCCATCCGGTAGAACAGCAACAGGCCCGGATGCGCGGCCTTTATTTCCAAATATTGCTCCATCATCGGCGTGACGCGCGCGGGATTGTCCGCTGGCTGTGGCGCGTCGGGAGATGCGGGAACAGGAAGGGGGTGCTGGGCCGTCATGGGAGGCGCAACCTAGCCAATTTCGCAGCAGGGGCCTATCGCTTTACCGGACCGATCAGGGTTTTCCACGCTCGCAACGCTTGCAGGATGGATCAGCTCAGCCCTTTGGCCATGACGGGATTGCCGGCGAGACCGTCAATTGACCTCTCAGGCGGCCGCTCCTAAAACTCGCCAGCAATCCGCGCCGGATCTGGCATTCAGGGAGAAAACCATGGGTGATGTCTATGTCTGCGATGCCGTCCGGACCCCGATCGGCCGTTTCGGCGGCGCGCTCGCCAAGCTCCGCGCCGACGATCTGGCGGCGGCGCCGATCAAGGCGCTGATGGCCAAGCATCCTGGTCTCGACTGGTCGGCGGTCGATGAGGTTTTTTTCGGCTGCGCCAACCAGGCCGGCGAGGACAACCGCAACGTGGCGCGGATGGCGCTATTGCTGGCGGGCCTGCCGGATTCGGTTCCCGGCCAGACCATCAACCGGCTGTGCGCCTCCGGGCTTGACGCGGTCGGCGCTGCAGGCCGCGCGATCCGCGCCGGCGAAATCGATTTCGCGATCGCCGGCGGGGTCGAGTCGATGACCCGGGCGCCGTTCGTGATGGGGAAGGCGGCAGAAGCATTCTCCCGTTCGGCGGAGATTTTCGACACCACCATCGGCTGGCGCTTCATCAATCCGCTGATGAAGGCGCAATATGGCGTCGACGCGATGCCCGAGACCGGCGAGAATGTCGCCGAGGAATTCCAGGTGTCGCGCGCCGATCAGGATGCTTTCGCAATTCGCTCGCAGCAGCGCGCCGGCAAGGCGATCGCGTCCGGCTATTTCGCTGCAGAAATTACGCCGATCTCGGTGCCGGCCGGGAAGGCCGGCCCCGTTATCGTCGACAAGGACGAGCATCCGCGCCCCGAAACCACGCTGGAAGGATTGGCGAAACTGAAGCCGATCGTGCGCAATCCCGGCACGGTGACGGCCGGCAACGCCTCCGGCGTCAACGACGGGGCGGCCGCGATGATTTTGGCGTCCGAGGCCGCCGTGAAGAAGCACGGGCTGACGCCGCGGGCGCGCATCCTGGGGCTGGCGTCGGCCGCGGTGCCGCCGCGTATCATGGGCATCGGGCCAGTGCCGGCGACCCGCAAATTGATGGAGCGGCTGGGGCTGAAGATCTCGGAATTCGATTTGATCGAATTGAACGAGGCGTTCGCCTCGCAAGGCATCGCCTGCCTGCGCCAGCTCGGCGTCCAGGACGATGCGGATTTCGTGAATCCGCATGGCGGCGCGATTGCGCTCGGCCATCCGCTCGGGATGAGCGGAGCGCGGCTCGCGATGACGGCCGTGCACGGCCTGGAGGTGCGCGGCGGCAAGCGCGCGCTAGCCACCATGTGCGTCGGTGTCGGCCAGGGCGTCGCGGTCGCGATCGAGAAACTGGACTGATGCGCATCATCGGCGCGTCGTGCCGAACGGCTCCGGGGATTTGACCATGACATTCGCCTATCCGACCGACAGCAACGCGGCGCATCCGGCGCCGCTGTCGCCCGACTACAAGAGTTCGATCAAACGCGCGCCGCAAAGGCCGCTGATCCCGATGCGGCACACGCTGGCCGAACTGACCGGCCCGGTCTATGGCCACGAGACGGTGCGTGAAGGCGACAACGATCTGACCCGCCAGCACACCGGCGAGCCGCTGGGCGAGCGCATCATCGTGCACGGTCATGTGCTCGACGAGGACGGGCGCGGCGTGCCGAACACGCTGCTCGAAATCTGGCAGGCCAATGCCTGCGGCCGCTACATCCATGTCCGCGACCAGCATCCGGCGCCGCTCGATCCGAATTTTACCGGCGCCGGACGGGCGCAGTCGGATGCTTCGGGCTACTACCGCTTCGTCACCGTGAAGCCCGGCGCGTATCCATGGGGCAACCATCACAATGCCTGGCGGCCCGCGCACATCCATTTCTCGGTGTTCGGCCATTCCTTCATTTCGCGCCTGGTGACGCAGATGTATTTTCCGGGCGATCCCTTGTTCCCGTTCGATCCGATCTTCAATTCGGTACCGGATGAAGCGGCGCGGCTGCGCATGGTGTCGAGCTTCGATCTCGACAACACCCAGCCGGAATGGGCGCTGTGCTATCGCTTCAATATCGTCCTGCGCGGCCGGAGCGCCACGCCGATGGAGACCAAGTAGTGCAAGAAACAAGCAGCAAAGGAATAACCCCATCGCAGACCGTCGGCCCGTTCTTCAAATACGGCCTGACGCCGAGCGGCCAATACCACTGGAACGACGCGTTCACCAATAACCTCGTCACGCCCGAGACGTCGGGCGACCGGATCCGGATCGAGGGGCGGGTATTCGACGGCGACGGCGCGCCGGTGCCGGATTGCATGCTGGAGATCTGGCAGGCGGACGCGCAGGGCCGGTTTGCCGATCCGCAGGACAAGCGTGCGCTGCCCAATGCGACCTTCCGCGGCTTCGGCCGCTGCGGCACCGACGCCAACGGCGACTATGCATTCGATACCATCATGCCGGGGGCCGTGCCCGATCCCGACGGCAAGCCGCAGGCGCCGCACCTGCTGCTCGCGGTGTTCGGCCGCGGCATGCTGCGCCATCTCTATACGCGGATCTATTTCGGGGACGAAGCCGCCAACGCCACTGATCCGGTGCTCGCGCTGGTGCCGACGGACCGTCGCGCGACCCTGATTGCTGTGCGCGAGAGCGGCAACGGCAACGCGGTCTACCGGCTCGACCTCCATCTGCAGGGCGACAACGAGACGGTGTTTTTCGACGTTTAGGCGAGACGACAACGGTCTCCTCCGTCATGCCGGGACCGGTGGGGCAGTCATCCACGTCCTTGGAGGACAACATGGATGGCCGGAAGCCCGGCACGACGGAGGGAGCCGTTCCCGCTACTCCATCACGGCATGCTCCGGCCCGGTCGTCTGCTTGCGCAGCGCGGCCTTGGTCGAGCCGATCATGATGGCGAGCGGGATGGAGCCCAGGATGAAAAACATCACCAGTTGGTAGTCCTGCGAGAACGCGATGATCTGCGCCTGCAGGGCGACCATCACGTCCGCCATGGCGCGCCCGGAATCGGTGTTCATGTGGATCATGCCGCTCACGTCAGGCATCTGCATCGCCTGATTGAATGGATTGATATGTTCGGACAGGATGGCATAGACGCGGCGCGATCCTTCGGTGAGCTGCGCGATCACGATCGAGATGCCGACGGAGCTTGCGACGTTGCGCAGCAACGTCAGCATCGAGGTGCCGTCGGTCCGCAGCTGGCCAGGCAACGTCAGGAACGCCACCGTGGATAGCGGCACGAACACCAGGCCGAAGCCGAAACCCTGGACGATGCTCACGACGACGATCTCGCGCACGCCGGTCTGATCGGTCCAGCCGGTCATCTCGAACAGCGACAGTGCGGTCAGCGAGAGGCCGGAGATGATCAGCGTGCGCGCCTCGAAATAGCGCATCAGGCGGCCGACCAGCATCATGGCGACGAAGGTGCCGCAGCCGCGGCTCGCGAGCAGCACGCCGGCGGTGATGATGGGGTAGCCGATCACGTTCTGCAGATAGGGCGACGACAGCGCCATGGTCGAGTACAGCACGAGTCCCATCACGGTCATGAACACGCAGCCGCCGAGGAAATTCCGGTCCCTGAACAGCGCGAACTGGATGAACGGCCTTGACGTCGTGAACGAATGCGCGAGGAAATAGTAGAAGCCGACCGCGGCTATGATGAACTCGACGATGATCTCGTTGGATTCGAGCCAGCCCAGCTGCTCGCCGCGGTCGAGCGCGACCTGCAGGCTGCCGATGCCGATCGCAATCGCGCCAAAGCCGAACCAATCGAAGCGCAGGTCGAGGTTCTTCCTGGTTTCGTCCATGAACACGACGAGTCCGAGCACGGTGATGATGCCGAACGGCAGGTTGACGAAGAACACCCAGTGCCAGGAATAGGTTTCGGTCAGCCAGGCGCCCAATGACGGTCCCATGATCGGGCCCATCATCACGCCCATGCCCCAGATCGACATCGCCTTGGCCCGCTCCTGCAGCGTGTAGGAGTCGAGCATCACCGCCTGCGACAGCGGCACCAGCGCGGCGCCGAACACGCCCTGCAACAGCCGGAACAACACCATCTGGTTGATGTCCTGGGCCAGACCGCACATCACCGAGGCGACCGTGAAGCCGGCCGAGCACACGATGAAGGTGCGCTTGCGGCCGAAGCGGTTGGCGATCCAGCCCACCGGCGCAGTCATGATCGCGGCCGCGACGATGTAGGAGGTCAGGACCCAGTTGATCTGGTCCTGCGACGCCGACAGCGAGCCCTGCATATAGGGCAGCGCGACGTTGGCGATCGTGGTGTCGAGCGCCTGCATGATCGTCGCAGTCATCGCGCAGATCGTCACCATGTTCCGGCGCAGGCCCGGAGCCGCGCTCGGAGGTGGCAGCGTCGTCGGCGACATCCGCTCAGTCCTCGTTCGCCGCAGCCGGCGTAAGGCCGAGGAGGCCAGCGAGCGAGCGGCGATGGCCGGTATCGATGGTGGTATAGGCGCTCATGCCGGCCTTCAACTTCCGCACATATTTGTCGTCACTGTCGAAATAGATGCGCACCGGCAGGCGCTGCACGACCTTGACGAAGTTGCCGGTGGCATTCTGCGGCGGCAGGATCGCGAATTCCGCGCCGGTGCCGGGCGAAAGCGAACCGATGGTGCCTTTGAAGACGTGGTCGGGAAAAGCGTCGATCTCGATGTCGACCACCTGTCCCACCGCGATATGGGTGAAGTCGGATTCCTTCAGGTTGGCGTCGACCCACGGCTGCGCCGTGTCGATGACGCTGAACACGGGTGTGCCCGCGACAACGAAGCGGCCGAGTTGAATCTGGTCGACCTGGGTCGCGATGCCGGCCATCGGGGCACGCATCACGGTATGGTCGAGATTGCGCTGGGCCTGGGCCAGCGCCGCCTCGGCTTGGTAATAGGGCGGAAATTGCTCGAGCGGCAGATCGGTGCTGCCGAGCAACTGGTTCTTGGCGCTGGAGATCTGCTGCTGCACGAAGGCGTATTCGGCCCGCGCGGTGACGAGCGCCGTCGAGGCATTGTCGAGGTCGAGCTGAGAGCCGAAGCTGCTCTTGGCAAGCGTCGACTTGCGGTCGACGTCGCGCTGCTTCAGATCGACGCTTTGCTGCATCAGATTGGCCATCTGGTCGTAAATCTTGATGTTGGAGACCAGATTGTCGTAGCTGGTGCGGGCCTGGGTGGCCGCGGCCTTGGCCTGGTCAAGCGCAAGCCGGAACGGCACGGGATCGATCTCGAACAGCACGTCGCCTTCTTTGACCTGCTGGCCTTCCTTCACCACGATCTTGTCGATCTTGCCGGAGATATCCGGGGTGATCAAAACCTTCTGCGCGCCGACATAGGCGTCGTCGGTGCCAACGTAGCGGCCGCCGTCGAGATAGAGGACGAGCCCGCCGATCGCGACCGCGATCGGCAGCACGACCAGCACTAGAAAGCGGCGATAGCGCCGCAGCCCGGCCATCAGCCGGCGCGGCTCGGCGTTCCTGCTAGCGGACTTTTCGAGCGGGTTCGTCTTCTGCTCGGGAGGGAATTTCAGAACTGGATCAGCCATAGTGCTGCGCCTTGCGTGAGGTTTCGCCCTCGGATGTCTGAATAGCGTTGCGCACGTTTTCCTTGATGGTTTCGAGTTGCGATAACAGACGCAGCGCGTCTGTCGGGTCGATGCCGCCCAGCGCGGTTGCGGTGAGTTCGGAGCGAAGCCCGCTCAACTTTGCGAGCAACTGCCTGCCGGCCGTGCAGAGGTAGAGCCGGTTGACCCGGCGGTCGGTATCGTCGCCGCGGCGTTCGATCCAGTCATTGTCGCAAAGTCTGTCGATCAGTCGCGTCAATGTGATCGGCTGCATTTCCATCTGTTCCGCCAGCTCGGTCTGCTTGAGACCCTCGCTGCGTTCTACCTTGGCAAGAACCGCCCATTGTGCGCGGGTGATGCCATAGCGCGCGGCTTCCTTGTCGGCGTAGGCGCGGACCAGCCGTTGCAACTCGCCAAGCGTAAACAGAAAGTTCATGTCCACCGGACTGCCGGTCATAAGCTTTGGCTCCAATAAGCTAGCCTATAATAAGCTAGCTTATGATCTTTTCATGGCGGGTTAACAAGAAGGCTGACCTTCCGAAAAGGCATGGCTGGATCGGTCATGTGGCAGCGCAAGGAGAGTTGCTGCGGTGAAAAATTAGACGGTCAGGGCCCCTCGGGTTACATGTTGCCGCAATGAACCCGTCCCGACCCGCCTTCCCGGCCCCCGACCATGACCACCGGCGCTGCGCCGCGGACGCGATTACGCATGCGGAACGGGTCTGCGCGGCGCGGGCGCAAAAGTTCACGCCGATTCGCCGTCACGTCTTGCAGGCGCTGCTGTCGAGCCACCGGCCGCTCGGCGCCTATGAGGTGATCGACGACCTCGCCAAATCGATGCCGCGGCCGGCGCCGATCACGGTGTACCGCGCGCTCGATTTTCTGATAGCCAACGGCCTCGTGCACCGAATCGAGAGCCGCAACGCCTATCTCGCCTGTGCACACGATCATGACGCCGCGGCCATGGTCGCGTTCCTGATCTGCGAGCGCTGCGGCTTGGTCGGGGAAATCCCGGCAGCTCCGGTGGCGCAAAGCCTCAATTCGGCGGCGCGTGCCACCGGCTTTGCGCCGAAACTGTCGGTCGTCGAAATCACCGGCACTTGCGCGCATTGCCAGAACGCCGCCTAAAATCAAAGAACAGCACGGCGACCAAGCCGCCGGTTTGAGGAAACATGCCGTCAAAACAAGTGATGCCATCAACGGGACGGCCGCTCAGCCCCGGCGCCATCGCCTTGATGCTGATGCTGTGCGTGTCCTGGGGATTCAATCAGATCTCGGTCAAGCTGGCATTGCCGGACATTCCGCCGATCATGCAGGGCATGCTTCGTTCCGCCGGGGCACTCCCGGTACTGTTCATCGCCGGGTCGTTGCGCGGCGTGAAATTCTTCGAGCGCGACGGCACGCTCGGCGCCGGCCTGCTGACCGGATTGCTGTTCGGAGGTGAATTCGTGCTGATCTTTGCCGGTCTTGCCCTGACCTCGGCGTCGCGGGCGGTGGTTTTCCTCTACACCACGCCATTCTTCGTCGCGCTCGGTTCGCACCGAATGCTGGGCGAGCGGCTGCGGCCCGCGCAATGGGGCGGCTTGGCGCTCAGTTTCGCTGGCGTCGCGCTTGCGATCGGGGTGCCTCAGCCCGATGTCGACGCCAGGATGCTGCTCGGCGATCTCATGATAGTCGGGGGCGCGGTGCTCTGGGCGGCGACCACGGTGATCGCCAAGGCTACGCGGTTGCGGTTTGCTGCGCCGGAAAAGGTGCTGGGATATCAGGTCGCGACATCGATCCCGATCCTGGGGCTTTCGGCGTGGTTTATGGGCGAAAGCCTGACCCGGGTTCCCGGTCCGCTGGCGCTGTCCTTGATGGCCTATCAGGCCGTCTGGGTGGTAGGGCTGACGTTTACGCTGTGGTTTTCGCTGGTGAAAACCTATTCAGCCAGCAAATTGTCGGCATTTACCTTCATCACCCCTTTGTTCGGCGTCGTGGCTAGCTATTTCATCATGCATGACGCTCTGAGCTCTGTGTTCGGCGCGGCAGCCGTGCTTGTTATTGCTGGACTTTTTGTGGTTAATCGACCGAGCTCCGTGGCCGCGGTTGCGACTGATCCGTTGCTGAATGTCACAAAAACCTGATATTCGAGACCTCATGAACAAGCCCGAAAAACTGCCTCCCACCGACGTCGCCGGCCCCCGGCCGCGGCATGAAACCACCCAGGTCATGGTCGGTAACGTCGCCGTCGGCGGCGGCGCACCGATCGTGGTGCAGTCGATGACCAACACCGACACCGCCGACGTCGCGGGCACGGTGGAGCAGGTCGCCGCACTGTCGCGCGCCGGTTCCGAACTGGTGCGGATCACGGTCGATCGCGAGGAAGCCGCAGCCGCGGTGCCCCACATCCGCGACGCCCTGCGCAAGCGCGGCATCACCACGCCCTTGATCGGCGACTTCCACTATATCGGCCACAAGCTGCTCGCCGACTATCCGGCCTGCGCCGAGGCGCTCGACAAATACCGCATCAATCCCGGCAATGTCGGCTTCAAGAACAAGCGCGACACGCAGTTCGCCGACATCATCGAGATCGCGATCAGGAACAACAAGCCGGTGCGGATCGGCGCCAATTGGGGCTCGCTCGATCAGGAACTCCTCACCAAGCTGATGGAAGAGAACGCGGTCTCGCCCAATCCGCTCGATGCGCGCGCCGTGACGCGGGAAGCCATGGTGCAATCGGCGCTGTTGTCGGCCGCGCGGGCCGTCGAACTCGGCCTGCCCAAAAACCGCATCATCCTGTCGGCCAAGGTCTCTGCCGTGCAGGATCTGATCGCGGTCTACAAGGATCTCGCGTCGCGCTCCGATTACGCGATCCATCTCGGCCTGACCGAGGCCGGGATGGGCTCGAAGGGCATTGTCGCCTCCTCCGCCGCGCTCGGTATCCTCTTGCAGGACGGCATCGGCGACACCATCCGGATTTCGCTGACGCCTGAGCCTGGCGGCGACCGCACGCTGGAAGTGCAGGTCGCGCAGGAGCTGCTGCAGACCATGGGCTTCCGCACCTTTGTCCCGCTGGTCGCGGCCTGCCCGGGCTGCGGCCGCACCACGTCGACCACATTCCAGGAATTGGCGCGCTCGATCCAGGACTTCATCCGCGAGGAGATGCCGGGCTGGAAGACCCAATATCCAGGCGTCGAGACGCTGAACGTCGCGGTCATGGGCTGCATCGTCAACGGCCCCGGCGAGTCCAAGCATGCCAATATCGGCATCTCGCTGCCCGGCACCGGCGAGGCGCCGGCGGCGCCCGTGTTCGTTGACGGCAAGAAATTCCGCACTCTGCGCGGCCCGACCATTGCAACCGAGTTCAAGGCGCTGGTGATCGATTATATCGATCAGCGCTATGGGGCAGGCGCGAAGGCGAAGGTGGCGGCGGACAGCGTGACCGCGGCGGAGTAGGTCGTTCGCCGCCCCGCTGGCGGGACTCGTAACCACGGGTTTGTATGGTTGGCTGAACTGGGCCAGCGACGCCGTACGGCAATGCCGCAGAGGACTATAGGGCCGGACTCCCGCTTCGCCGGGAGGACAGTGCTTTCCCGCGAGCCTCACCCCACTCGGGATCGGCCGGCTCCGTAAGGTCTTTTCCAGGTGGAATAGGCGCGGTGCCCCTTCAAGGCGCCGAATCGGGGATGGCGTCCCCATCGTTTTGCACCGGTTGGAGGTGGAGATGATTTTTCCGGCTGACGCTCGTCGCCCATTTGGATCGGCCTTCTGAAACTAGTCGTAGGACAACCGTACCAAATATTTGATCGCTTGGATTGCACTCCAGCGTGTCCAGACTACGATGGCTTGGAAGACCAGCGATCGGAGAATTTCGCATGAGCTCACTCGCCAGCAAGAGCGGACCCCGCTATCGCCATGTCGCAGGCGATAGCGAGCCCTATGAAACGATCGGCGTCGAGAAGCTGACCCCGATCATCGGCGCGGAGATATCGGGCGTCGATATCGGAGAGCTGGTGTCGGATTCGCGTCCCAACCGCCAGATGGACGAGATCCAGCGCGCGCTTGCCGAAAACCTCGTGATCTTCTTCCGCGACCAGCGCATCTCGTCCGAGCAGCATCTCGCGTTCGGCCGTCGCTTCGGTGAGCTTCACATCCATCCCGCAGCTCCCCATGAGGGCGGCGATCCCGCGCTGATGAGGATCTATGCCGACAAGGATTCGCCTCGCGCCAACGGCGAGGGCTGGCATTCGGATGTCTCCTGCGACATCGAGCCGCCGATGGGCTCGATTCTCTACATCAGGCAATGCCCGCCGGACGGCGGCGATACGCTGTTCGCCAGCATGTATGCGGCCTATGAGGCGTTGTCGGACCGGATGAAGGCCTATCTCGAGGGGCTTTACGCGCTGCACGACGGCGAGCCGATCTATCGCGGGCTCTATGCCAATTATGGTGTCGCCGATCGCAAGGATTATCCGCGCGCCGAGCATCCGGTGGTGCGCACTCATCCCGTCACGGGAAAGAAGGCGCTGTTCGTCAATCGCGGTTTTACGCGCCACATTATCGGCATTCCCCGCGACGAGAGCCAGGCCATCCTGGCCTATCTCTACCAGCACATGGAAGATCCGCTCTACCAGTGCCGCTTCCGCTGGAGCGAGAACGCGATCGCATTCTGGGACAACCGCTGCACGCAGCACCGTGCGATGTGGGACTACTGGCCGCACACTCGATCGGGCACCCGCGTCACCGTGAAAGGCGAGCGGCCGGTGTGAGGGCTCGGAGCATTTTCCCGAAAAGCGGACACCGGCTTTCCGTAGGAAAATGCGACCAATAAAGGACAACTGGAGCGTTTTTTCGATTTAACGGAATCTGGAAAATGCTCCAGCGTCCCGGCTTCGCGTCAATCAGAGGCGTCGTCATCGTTCTCGGACTGCGACGTCTCCGAAGTTGCAGCGCTGGTGGAATCCAATGCATTCACGATCAGGTCGAGCTTGTTCTTCCAATCCTGGACCTGCTTGGCGAGCGGACCGCTTTTGTCGTCCGGCGCGAACAACGGGCACCGCGTCTTGTCCGGGCTGTCCTGCCGGTCGGGCGGGACGGCCGTACTGGCGATCTGGACGGCCATGTCCGATTGCAACTGGCGCAGCGCGGCCAGCGACCTCTCGGCCTTCAGATAGGCTTCGCGCGGGCTGTAGAACGAGTTCAATGCCGCGGTGGCCGTGCCGACCGCCGAACAGATGATCGCGGCAAATCCGATGCGACGCGACCATTCCTTCAGCGCTTCTTCGTTGCTCATGATCGATTTGAAACTGATGAGGATGGTAGTTACCGCGCCAAAGATCACGATGGCCCACTGGAACGCGTCCATCTTTTTGTCGTTTGAAACAGCGGAATAGGCCGCTTCGACGCGCAATCGCGTGATCGAATCGCTCAGATAGATCGCGGCTCTCGCATAGTTCGATAACGCGAAGCCGGCAGAATTGCTCGACCCGAGAGCCACGGTGTATTTTTCAGCTGTCGCAAGCTTCTTCCGCGTTGTTCGCGATGGCACCCGCAATGCTTCGAGGACCGAGGGCGCCTGACCCTCGAGCGAGCCAATGCCGGAGCAGGCCGCGATCGCCTCGGCGATGTTCCTGTGGTCGGCGCGGGCCTGCCGTTCCTCAAAGGACACGACGCTCCTCCGCGTCCCGGAAAATTGCGCATCCCTGTCGTGCTCGAAGGGAATGGTTCGGCTCAGACGATCGTTGCCGTCGGAAAACCACCAAAGGGCGGCCAACACGGCAGTAATCGCGAGTCCGGCCAGCAGTGTTGATCGTTGCAAGGCATCCCCCCGCGCAACGTGCAATCAAGTCATCATTTCGACAGCAAGGGTCGTATCCGCGCCATCGAGCATCCCAAATTTCCTCGGAGCGGGATATGAGCCATTTCACAACCTTGGGGTGATCCACATCACAGGCGGCGCGCAAGCTGCGGGCCGTCTTTCGCAATGCACGCGGTGGCAACCACCCTTGAGGACAATGGACTGAGCCCAGTGAAACGAGGCATCGCATCGGGCGGCGTGAGCCGGCATCGCGTCTGCAAGGCGCGTGACGAGGTGGCCGAGGTCACCGGCGCCGGCAGCAGCCATTCGTCTATCACCGGATCTTCGACGATTCCGCGAGCCGTGAGAACGCGCAAACATCTCCATTCTCGTAACGTCGCGCATGGCCTCACGCCGCAATTGACGCGTTTCGTTGCCTGCGCCAAGCTCGGCGCAAAGCAGAACAGAGCCGGGAGGACATGCGATGATGCGCGCGGAGGACAACATATTGCTGACCGAGAGCGGCGCTGGGACCCGGATGGGCGAATTGTTGCGCCGCTTCTGGCTGCCGGTCTTGTTGTCGGAGGAATTGGCGGAGCCTGATGGTCCGCCGAAGAAGATTGTGGTGATGGGGGAGGACCTGCTCGCCTTTCGCGACTCGCGCGGCGCGGTCGGCGTGATCGATCAGTTTTGCCCACACCGCGGCGCCAATCTCTGGCTCGGGCGGAACGAGGAGTGCGGCATCCGCTGTGTCTATCACGGCTGGAAGTTCGACACCGACGGCCGCTGCGTCGACATGCCGACGTCCTATCCTGATCTCAACGCCCGGGACCTGATCCGCATCAAGGCCTACCCGGTGCGCGAGTGGGGCGACATGATCTGGGCCTATATGGGTCCCGCGGGCGAAATCCCAAAACTGCCCGATCTCGAAATGGCGCTGCTGCCGCCCACCCACCGCTACGTTTCGAAGAAATGGCAGGACTGCAACTGGGTGCAGGCGCTGGAGGGCTCGATCGACACCGCGCATTTCACCTTCGCGCATTTGTCGTTCGACAAGGAGGAAAACGAGATCCTCGACATCAAGCGGCATTTCGTCAATCCGATTGCGCGCATGAGCACGGACCACATGCGCTGGATCGCCGAAGACCCGCGTCCCGTCATCAAGATCAACACGCATGACGCGGGCTTGACGATCGCCGGCGGCCGGCTGACCGGCGGCGACAACGTCTATTGGCGCATCGCGCAATTCCTGATGCCCGCGCATGCCTATGCGCCGAGCGCGATGCCCGGCGAGAACATCTTTGGCCAGAGCTTTGTGCCGGTCACCGACACCAATTGCTGGATCTACACCTATGCCTGGAATCCGGAGCGCCCGATCACGCAGGCCGAGCGCGACGTCTATGACCGCGGCAACGGCGTGATCGCGGAAGTCGACGACAATTACGTGCCGTTGCGCAACAAGTCGAACGACTATCTGATCGACCGCAAGCTGCAGAAGACCAGGAGCTACACCGGCATCAAGGGGGTCTCCGAGCAGGACGCCGCGGTGCAGGACAGCCAGGGCCCGATCGCCGACCGCACCCGCGAGCATCTCGGCCCAACCGATCTAGGCATCCTGCATTTCCGCAAACTGATGCTGGATGCGGCCCGCGCGCTGGAAAAGGGCGAGTCGCCGTCGCAGCTTGCGCATCAGGACCGCTACGCCGTGCGCTCCGGCGCCTGCGTGACGGACAAGGCAAAGGATCTGCCCGCGGTCATGGTCCAGCGTTTTGGCGATGTCGCAGGGTATGTCGGGCGGCCCGGACATCACGCCGCGGCGGGGTAGGTGCGCCAGAGGCATTCCGGGGACCGCGGAGCGTGAATCCGGAACCTCGAGATTCCGGGTTCACCTCCATCGGTCCGGCCCTTGGCGCGGCCCGTCGGATGCGCCCCGGATTGACGTCAGGCGCCATTCACAGCGGCACTTGGCGATACTCCCGGTTGGCAAGGCTCGCTTCCTCGAGATCGAGGTCACGCTCGATCCGCCGCCGAGTCTCGTCGGTGATCGTGCCGTCGCGCAACAGGACATGGATGAACTTGCGCTCGGCCGAGATCAGCTCCCGCGTCAGGCCGGTCCCCTCCGCCGACACGTCATGGGTGTCGGGGTCGAGCGAATCCGGCAACTGACTGACGCGGATGTCGTGCCGGGCGCGCAACAGCTTGACGACGTCATCGGACAGCTCGCATTTTTCGATCAGGGCGTCGAGTGAGTTGAGCGCGGCCGCCAGCGCCGCGCGCCGCGCCGCGATTTCCGCCTCGTGCTCGGCGATCAGTTCGCCCCGGCCGGCATCGGCGACGCCGAGTCCGCGGACCACCAGCGGCAAGCCCAGTCCCAGTCCCACCAGCGTCACGAAGATGACGCCGAACGACACGAACAGGATCAGGTCGCGGTCGGGAAACCCCGCGCCATCAGCCAGCGTAAACGGCAGCGCCAGAGCCGCGGCGAGCGAAACGGCGCCGCGGACTCCGGTGAAGGCAAGGATGAAGACATCCTGCCAGGGCGGCGACGGATCGCGCACCCGCAGCGCCTTGCTCACGACCCGCGGCAGATAGGTCGCTGGGAAAACCCAGGCGAAGCGCGCGATGATGACGATGGCCGTGACCAGTGCGGTGGCGGACAGGATGTCCAGAAGCGGAAACGCCTTCGATTTCTCGAACAACAGCCGCATCTGAAACCCCGTGAGCAGGAACAACAGGCCCTCGATCAGGTAGATCACCAGATCCCAGAAGAAGATGCCCTGCAGCCGCGTCGCCGACGAGATCAGCAGCGGCCCGTTCCAGCTCATGTAGAGCCCGCAGGCCACCGTCGCGATCACGCCGGAGCCGCCAAAATGCTGCGGCAGCCAGTAGGCGACATAGGGCGTGATCAGCGACAGCGTGATTTCGATCTGCGGATCGCGCGCATAATGGCGCGTGCGGAGGCTGAGCCAGCCCACCGCCGCGCCGAACAGGATCTCGCCCGCGACGATGGCGGCGAACATGCCGGTGGCTTTTGGCAGCGAAAACACGCCGGTCGCGATGGCAACGACCGCGAAGCGGTAGAGGATCAGAGCGGTGGCGTCATTGGCGAGCCCCTCGCCTTCGAGCACGACGAGGATGCGGCGCGGCAAGCCAAGCTTGCGGGCGATCGCCAGCGGCGCCACCGCGTCCGGAGGTGCGACGATCGCGCCGAGCAGAAAGCCGACATTCCAGGGCAGTCCGATCAGATAATGCACCGCGGTTGCCACCAGCGCGGCGGTGAAGATCACGCAGCCGACGGCGAGCAGGATGATGGGGCGCAGATTGTGCTTGAACTCCCGCCAGCTCATGGCGACGCTGGCCGAATAGATCAATGGCGGGAGCACCAGCAGCAGCACGAGTTCCGGCGGCAATTCGAGCGACGGCATGCCGGGCGCGAAGGCGAGCCCAATGCCGGCGAGCAGGAGCAGGATCGCGGGCGCGATGTTCACCCGTCGCGCCAGCAGAGCCGTGCCCGCGAGCACCGCGAGCAGGATCAGGAATATCTGGAACTTGGCTTCCATGCCGTCGGTACGATGCGACCGCGCGAAACGCGTGTCACTCCCGCAAATCGTAGCGGTACGATTTCGAGACGATCTGCCAGCCGTCTTTCAGCTTCATCGCCACCAGATAGTCGGTGAAATAGCGCGGCGGCAATTGACAGCGCACCTTGATGAAGGCGGTGGCCGCGTCGGAACGGTCGATCGTGACGATGAAATCCTCGCGTGGTTTGCCCTCGGTCTTGGCGGAGGTGCGCTTGCGCACGCGGTCCAGCCAGTCGGGCACAGGTAGAACCCGCAGCTCCCCGTTGTCGAGCCAGCGCAGATCGGCGGTGGGATGGAAGATGGTGCCGAGTTTCTCGGCATCGCCTTCATAAAGGCCGTCAAAATAGCTTTGGACTACGGCTTCAACGCTGGAACGATCATGGTTCATGACTTGGAAACCCATCGCGACCCCGAAAAGTCAAATTTTGAACGGAAATACGTATTTAGCAAGTGCGAACCACCGACGCCCTGCGGCGACAAAGATCTAGGGTGGGGCGGGTCTGCCGATCCGTTACGGGATATGCTCCGTGATCCGGCTCACAAGACGCGGGTTCGGTTCCTGTCAGACAGGCCGCCGCGAAGGAGTGTCGTGATGAACTGGCCTCGGTTTCAGCCCAGCTTTTCTGGATTTCGCCATCTGCTGCTGGCCTTGGGGCTTTTGCTGGTCTGCCAGCCTGCCTTCGCGGAGAAGCGCGTGGCGCTGGTAATCGGCAATTCAGCCTATCAGACCGTAGCGCCGCTGCCGAACCCGGGCAACGATGCCGCGTTGATCGCCCAGACCCTGAAAGACGCCGGCTTCGACGTCGTCGATGCTCGCTACAACCTGCCAGCGCAGGAGACGCGGCAGGCCCTGCGCGAATTCGCCGACCAGGCGCAGGACGCCGACATCGCGGTGATCTACTATGCCGGTCATGGCATCGAGGTCGATGGCCAGAACTATCTGGTTCCGATTGACGCAAAGCTTGAGCGCGACACCGATGTGTACGACGAAGGCTTCTCGCTGGATCGGGTGATGGTGGCGGTCGAGCCCGCCAAGCAGCTTCGGCTCGTCATTCTCGACGCCTGCCGCGACAATCCGTTCGCCAAGGTCATGAAGCGCACCCTGGCCACGCGTGCGGTCGGGCTCGGACTGGCCAAGATCGAACCGAGCAGCCCGAATACGCTGATTGCCTATTCGGCCAAGGCCGGCTCCACGGCGCAGGACGGTGCGGGCAAGAACAGCCCCTTCACTGTTGCCCTGGCGCGGCATCTGACGACGCCGGGGCTCGACGTCCGCAAGGCCTTCGGCTTCGTGCGCGATGACGTGCTCAAGATCACCAGCAACCGGCAGGAGCCTTTCGTCTATGGCTCGCTCGGCGGCGACGACGTCGCGCTGGTGCCGGCGGCGCCGCGGGTCGTGACGCAGATGCAGCCCCTTCCCAATCCGCAGACCGAGGCGCGGAACGACTACGAACTCGCGCTGCAGATCGGCAACAAGGCGGCATTCAACGCGTTCCTCGCGCAACATCCCGACGGCTTCTATGCAAGCCTGGCCAAGCTGCAACTGGACAAGATCACCGCCGGTGAGGCCCACATGACTGCGACCGAAACGGCGCGTCTTGCCGAGCAGGAGCGCGCCCGTCTCGCCGCGCAAGGCGCGCAAGATGACGCGCAAGCCAAGGCCGATGCCGATGCGAAAGCCGCCGAAGCGGCGCGCCTCGCGGCCGAGAAGGCAAAACAGGTCGCGCAGGATCAGGCGGCCGCCGCCGAACTCAAGCGGCCGGACAAGCTGGCCGAGCTTGCGCCGGCTCCGACCTCTTCGGCGCGCTCGGCGCCCGACAAGAGCGTCCCCGATAAGGCCACCAATGTCGCGGCGCTGACCACGGGGCCGTCGCAGGCCGACATCACGAAATCGGTGCAGGTCGAATTGCGTCGCGTCGGCTGTCTCGACGCCGCCGCCGATGGCGACTGGGATGCCACATCGAAGCGGTCGCTGGCCCTGTTCAATCGCCATGCCGGAACGAAATTCGACGTCAATCTCCCCTCGAGCGATGTGCTCGACGCAATCAGGCAGAAACAGGCGCGGGTCTGTCCCGTGGTCTGCGAGCACGGCTTCAGGGCCGACGGCGAGCATTGCGCCAGGATCGTCTGCGCCGAAGGCTTTCTTCTCAATGACGATGATAATGAGTGCGAGAAGCCCCGGAACAAGACCGTCAAGCGTGACGACGAGGATCGTCGCCGTCATCGCGAGCGGACGGTCCCAGCCGATCGTCCTGCGGGCGAGCTGTCGCACCTTGACAGCGAAATCGGTGTCGCCGGTTCCCGGCCGCCGCGAATGTCGCGCGCGGTCTCGGGCCAGATCGTTTGCGACGATGGCGGCTGCCGTCCGGTTTCGCGTGGTTGTCATCTCGAATTCCGCACCACCGCGCAGGGCGGTCCGCGCGAAGGCGGCGGCGGCAATGTCGAGGTTTGCCGATGATCAGCTGGAAATCGCGCTTGCGGCGATGTTGACCATCAGCGCCACCAGCGCCGTGTTGTAGACGAAGGAGATGATGCCGTGCACGGTCGCGGTGCGGCGGATCGTCTTGTCGGTGATTCCGACGTCGGAGACCTGGGCGGTCATGCCGATCACGAAAGAGAAATAGATGAAATCCCAGTAGTCGGCGTGGTCGTGCTGCTCGCCGCTCGGAAACTGCAGGCCGCCCGGCTTGGCGCCGCGATAATAATCGTGGGCGTAATGCAGCGCGAACGCAGTATGCACGATCGCCCAGGACAGCGCGATGGTGGTGGTTGCGAGTGCCAGTTCCGGCGTGCCGTGATGCGACGCGCCAAGCTCGAACACGATCGCGGCGATGCTCGCGAACGCTCCGAGCCCGGTCACTGTCAGGATCAGGAAGCGGCCGTCGTCCTGCTGCGCCACGCGGTAGCGCAGCTGCTTGTGTTCGCTGCGCAGCATCATGACGAAGACCAGCGCCAGGTAAAGCGCGACAAAGGCGTCCCAGCCGATCAGGAGGCGCGTGACGAGGCGCAGCGAGGCCGGCAGCAGCAGGGACGAGAAGACGCCCAGCGCGATCGCAATGAAGGTGCGCGGCCGCGCGTAGATGATGCGCGCCGGCTTCGGCAGCTTCCTGAACCGAAGCAGCCGCTGTTCGAACTCGTCGCTGCTCATGAGCGCCTTTCGGCTTCAGGTCGTGTTCAGTCGCGTTTCAGTTCTTGCGTTCCGCGACGAACCGGGCGGCTGCGCGCAATACGTCGCCCCTGGCGCCGAACATCGAAAGCGCCGCATCGGCGCGCGCCAGCAGATCGCGCACGCGCTGCTTGGCGCCGTCGATGCCGAGCTGGGTGACGAAAGTTGTCTTGCCCAGGATCGCGTCCTGCCCGGTTTGCTTGCCGAGCGCGGCTGCGTCACCCTCGACATCGAGCAGGTCGTCGGCGATCTGGAAGGCTTCGCCGAGCGCGCGGCCGTAATCGTCGAGGGCCTGATACTCCTTATCGGTGGACTGACCGAGCAACGCGCCGGCGATGCAGCCGAAGCGCAGCAAGGCGCCCGTCTTCATCTGCTGCAGCCGCGCCACGTCGACCGGCTCGCGGTCGCCGAACCGGCCTTCACCGGCGAGGTCCAGCATCTGGCCGCCCGCCATGCCGCCGATCCCGGACGCCCGCGCCAACGCGCGCGTCAGGGCCAGACGCACGGCTGGCTCGCTGTGGATTTCATCGCGCGTGATGATGTCGAAGGCGATCGTCAGGAGCGCGTCGCCGGCGAGGATCGCGGTGGCGTCGTCGTAGGCCTTGTGCAGAGTGGGACGGCCGCGACGCAAATCGCTGTTGTCCATCGCCGGCAGATCGTCATGGATCAGTGAATAGCAGTGGATGCATTCGAGCGCGGCGCCCGCCAATAGCGCGCCCTGGCGCGGAACGCCGAAGATCGCCGCGCTCTCGACCACCAGAAACGGCCGCAGTCGCTTGCCGCCTCCGAGGCTCGAATAACGCATGGCCTCGATCAGCCGCTTCGGGCGCGCGATCTCGTCGGGCAAAAGCGCATCCGACAATAATTCGGCAAGCAGGGTTTCGATATCGTCTGCGGTCCGATCCAGTCGGTTGCTGAACTCGGGGAGGGCCATGCCGGTCATCAAAATCAAAGCTCCAAGGGAGTTTCGGAGGGAGTTCGGAGGATATTTGGAAGACGGATTCGGCCGGACAATCGTTGATGCCAGCGCCTTCGTCAATTCCAGCACGACGGTCGCGCCTTCCCCAGACGTTGGAAAAAAGCAGGAAAATTCAGTAAGATACCCTATTATCGGAGGCGATTGATCCGCCCGGAAATGAAGCTTGAACCGGAAACATTCGATTTGCGCCTCATCCGGACCCTGCTGACGATCCTGTTGGTCGCACTTCTCATACCCTATGCGCTGGCGCCGCTTTACCGGGCCGGCCATCCGGTCTCGACGATGATGGCCGTGCGCTGGCTGCAGGGCGAGCCAGTCCAGCGGCGATGGATCGATCTCGGTACGATGTCACCGTTCTTGCCGCTGTCAGTGGTCGCCTCCGAAGACGCCCATTTCTGCAGGCATCACGGCATCGATTGGGGCGCCGTGCGCGAAGTGATCGACGACGCCGAGGAGGGTGGCGCGATCCGGGGCGCGTCCACAATTACCCAGCAGGTCGCGAAAAACCTGTTCTTATGGCCGATTCCCGCGCTGATCCGCAAGCTGCTGGAATTTCCGCTCGCGCTGTGGATCGATTTCGTGCTGCCGAAGCAGCGGATCCTGGAAATCTACCTGAACGTCGCCGAGCTCGGACCCTCCGATCAATTCGGCGCCGAAGCGGGCAGCGTCTATGCGTTTGGCCATTCCGCCGCCAGCCTGTCGCCGCGGGAAGCGGCGTTGCTGGCGGCAATCCTGCCCAATCCGATCAAGCGCAACGCCCGCAATCCGGGTCCCGGGGTGCGGCGGCTGGCCGGAACCTATCTGGTGCGGGCGCAAGCCGTGGCGCAGCAGGTGGTCTGCTGGGACGAAGATCGGTAAGCCTCGATCCCCTTGATTCTGCCGATTTCCCCGCTCGATGCCCTAGCCTTGCGCGCTGCCATCCTCTATAAGCGCGGCCTTGATCGGCATCCCGGCTCGCTCGCTTGCGCTTGAGCCATCCGTCGACGGATGATGCCAGCCAATACCCCATAGAGGATACCGACATGGCCGTTCCCAGACGAAAGACTTCGCCCTCGCGGCGTGGCATGCGCCGCTCGGCGGATGCGCTCAAGAAGCCCACTTATGTCGAGGACAAGGACTCCGGCGAATTGCGCCGTCCGCACCATCTGGATCTGAAGACCGGCATGTACAAGGGCCGCCAGGTGCTGAAGGCGAAGAAGGAATCTTGATGGCGAAAATCGGCCGCCAAAGCCGCGCCTGCCCGAATTTGGCCAACGAGTAAGGGGAGAGGTTGCTGGTCGGCGAAGCGTGGCGCTTTGCCGGCATTTTTGCGAATTCCCCCTCGCACGCCAAGAAGGCCTCGCCGATGACCATGGTCGGTTTTCCGCTGCTTCTGATTCCGCTCACGGTCTACAACATCATCGCCTTCTTGATGCCCGGCGTTTCCTTTACCGATTCGCTGGTCAAGCTGCCGCTGGTATCGGGTGCGGAATGGCCGATTTCGCTGAGTGACGTGCTCCTGACCCTCGCGGTCTTGTTGCTGCTGCTCGAGATCATCAAGGGTGCGCGGCCCGGCGCCAAATATCTCACCGACCATCTGTTGTCGCTGGTCGTGTTCGGCGCTTCGGCGGCCGAATTCGTGATGTGGCCGAAATTCGGCACCTCGACCTATTTTCTGCTCTCGCTGCTGGCTCTGGTGGATTTCCTGTCGGGGCTTACGCTCCGCACGCGGCGCGTCGTGCAGCCTGTTCCCCGACCGGTCGCCGTAACGCCAACCGAACCGCGGCTCGAACCGCAGTCCGAGTCCGAGCCTGTAGCACCACCCGCGCCGGAGCCCGTCGTGACACCCGCGCGGGCGCCGCCATCGGCGGCCTCCATTGCCGAATCCGTGCTGATGGATCACCCCGAGCCGAGGATGGCGCAGCCGGTCGTCTCGGCGAGCGAGCCGGAGGCTGCCGTTCCCGTGAGCGAGCCGAAGCCTGCGATCGCGTCGCCGGAACTGCAGCCTGAAGCCGGCGCGCCGGCCGCACCAGAGTCACCGCAGCATTAGTTGACCTTTACGGTTGTCGTCAGGCCGTCTGACGCGTCGACAACCCGGCGTCCAAGACCTTGCGCTGGCCCGCGCGATAGGCAGTGAGTGCATCGGCCGAGGTCGCCCGCCGATGCACGCGGGTTTGTGGCAGGTGCTCCGCAGTCGCGATCAGATGCGTGACGAAGCTCGGGTCGGGGCGCGACAGTCGCGTTGGCGGCCTCGAGCATGATGGCTCGATTGTTGGCACCAATGCGACGCAAGCAGGCTTGAGGCAAGCCGGTTTGGCGTCGGCTGCGACGTCCTCATCCGTCTTGTCGTTGGCTCGATCGTCGCTCGCCATTGCACCAAATCCGGTTGAGCTGTCGCGTTTTGGGACGTTGCGCGTCCATCTGCTTCGGCTCTCGCAAGGGCTATGCCGGCTTTCGCCGGTTTGTTCCCAAGAGCCCTTAAGACCGTTGCGAGGCCGTCCCCGACATGGTTTGCGGATTATTTATCAACTCTCCCTAGGGTCGGGGCGAAACAGCACTATCCTTGTGGCCGAGAATCAGTCGGCAGTGTCTCAAAACGAGGCGACCTTGACACCTGCATTTCCGCAAACCGAGACCATTCTCGCCTCGCTCGGCCAGGCCGCCTTCGTCTGGGACATCGCAACCGATGCGATCAGCTGGACTGAGCAGATCGGCACGGTTTTTCCGGACATCCCCGTGGCTTCGCTGTCGAGTGGGACGGAATTTGCCAGGCTGATCGAGCCGGAACGCGCCATCCGTTCCGATGCGCTTTTGCAGTCGCCGCCCTTGCGGGGCGGAGATGGCACCCCCTATCGGATCGAATATGGCGTTCGGACGAGCACGGCCGCTCCCGTGCTTTGGATCGAGGAGACCGGTTGCTGGTTCGTCGGTCCCGACGGCAGGCCGGCGCGCGCGCAAGGTATCGTTCGCATCAACAATGAACGGCACGCCCGCGACGAGCAGCTCCTGAAGCTGTCGCGCCACGATCCCTTGACCGGCGAGCTCAACCGTACCCATTTGATCGCAGCACTGGCCGAGACGATCGAGGAGAGTGCCCGCTTCCGCTTCGCCTGCGCCTTCATGCTGATCGGCATCGATCATCTGGCGCGCATCAACGAGGCCTTCGGTTTCGACGTTGCGGACGCGGTGATTTCGGAGGTCGCCAAGCGGATCCGCGCCCGCCTCCGTGCTGGCGACGTGCTTGGCCGTTTCTCCGGCAACAAGTTCGGACTGATCTTGAAGAACTGCACCGTCGACGACATCAACGTGGCCGCTGAGCGGTTCCTGGCCAGCGTCCGCGACGAAGTGGTCCCGACCAGCTCCGGCCCGGTCTCGGTCACCATCTCGATCGGTGCGGTCAGTATCCCGCGCTACGCGCGCACCACCGACGAAGCGATCAACCGCGCCCAGGAAACGCTCGATGCCGCCAAGCGCCGCCGCGTCGGCTCGTTTTCAATATGGCGGCCGAACGTCGAGCGCGAAGCGCAGCGCCGCGTCAACATCCGCGTCACCGATCAGATCGTCACCGCGCTGAACGAGCGGCGGATCGTGGTGGCATTCGAGCCGGTGGTCGAGGCGCGCTCGCGCAAAAGCGCTTTCCACGAATGCCTGGTCCGCATGGAGCAGGAGGACGGAAGGGCGCTGCTGGCGCCGGATATCGTGCCGGTCGCCGAAAAGCTCGGCCTGATCCGGCTGGTCGATCATCGCGTGCTCGAACTGGTGGTCGCCGAACTCGCCGCGTCCCCCGGCGTGCAACTCAGCCTCAATATTTCTCCGGACACCACGATGGACCCGGTCTGGTGGGCCTCGATCGAGTCGTTGATGCGTGCGCATCCGACGGTCGCCGAACGGCTGATCGTCGAGATCACCGAAACGGTGGCGATCCAGGACATCGACGATTTGCGGGGCTTCGTCACCCGCCTGAAGAATTTCGGCAGCCGGATCGCGATCGACGATTTCGGCGCCGGCTATACGTCTTTCCGGAATTTGCGCAAGCTCGCCGTCGATATCGTGAAAATCGACGGCGCCTTCGTGCAGAACATCGCGCGTTCGTCCGACGATCGCGCCTTCGTGCAGACGCTGATCGACCTGGCGCGCAGGCTCGAGATCAAGACCGTGGCGGAATGGGTGCAGGACGAGGAATCCGCAGCGCTGCTGCGCGACTGGGGCTGCGACTACATCCAGGGCCGGCTGATCGGGCTTGCCTCGGCGCAGCGCCCGTGGAGTGTGGCGCCGGAACAGGCCTTGCCGGCGGCGGGCTAGCTGCGAGCTGCGCCCGAATCCTGCAAGCACGTGAAATAAAACGCATGGACTGCACCTGCGGTGGCCGACAAGCCGTAGATCTGCGCGCGACAGGTTAGGGCCTGTCTTCAGTTGAGCAAGATCATAGCAGAAGCGAGCTGGACGCCGGCCAGGAATATTTTGGCGAGCTTGTCGTAGCGGGTCGCGATGGCTCGAAAATGCTTGAG
>NZ_JBAURI010000475.1:0-2017 GCF_049581145.1 Bradyrhizobium sp. | reverse complement strand
GCTGCAGAACCTGCGCGCCCGAGGCGCTCGCGGCTGGCAGCACCGCAAGCGCGGGCCCTTTTGGCGTGCTCACGAAGTAGTCTCCATCATGTCGTCATTCGGCGGCCATGCCGGCCGAGGTCGCTGCGGCCTGCGCCATCTGCCGCAGCGCAAATCGCTGCAGCTTGCCGGTTTCGGTCTTCGGCAATTGGGCGACGAATTCGATCGCCCGCGGATATTTGTAAGGCGCGATCTCGCGCTTGACGTGATCCTGCAAGGCCACCGCCAGCGCATCGTCGGCGGCGACACCGGACGAAACAACCACATAGGCCTTGACGATCATGCCGCGCGCTTCATCGGGCGAGCCGACAACCCCGCATTCGGCCACCGCCGGATGCGACAGCAATGCGGATTCCACCTCGGGCCCCGCGATGTTGTAGCCGGACGAGATGATCATGTCGTCGGCCCGCGCCACAAAGGAGAAGCGGCCCTTGTCGTCGCGGACGAAGGCGTCGCCGGTCAGGTTCCAGCCGTCGCGCACATAGTTCGACTGCCTGTCGTCGGCCAGATAGCGGCATCCGGTCGGCCCGCGCACCGCAAGCTTGCCGACGCTGCCGGCCGGCAATTCATTCATGTCGTTGTCGACGATCTTGGCCTCGTAGCCGGAGACCGGAAGCCCGGTCGTTGCAGCCTTGGCGTCGCCGATCCGGTTGGTGATGAAGATATGCAGCATTTCCGTGCTGCCGATGCCGTCGAGAATAGGCTTGCCGGTCTTGGCGGTCCAGTTCTCGAACACCGGCGCCGGCAAGGTCTCCCCCGCCGACACCGCAAGCCGCAGCGACGACAGATCGGCGCCCTTGTCCATCGCCACCATCATGGCCCGGTACGCGGTCGGCGAGGTGAAGCAGATCGTGGCTTTGTAGGTCTCGATGATCTTGACCATTTCCGGCGGCGAGGCGTTTTCCAGCAGCGTCGCGGTCGCGCCGAACCGCAACGGGAAGATCGCAAGGCCGCCGAGCCCGAACGTGAACGCAAGCGGCGGCGACCCCACGAAGACATCGTCCGGGGTGACCTTGAGCACTTCCTTCGCGTAGCCGTCCGCGATCATCAGGAGATCGCGATGAAAATGCATCGTCGCCTTGGGCTCGCCCGTGGTGCCCGAGGTGAATCCCAACAGCGCGACATCATCGCGGCCGGTCTTGACCGCGTCGAACCGCACCGGCTTGTTCAGCGCCACCCGGTCGAGCTCGGCATCATGATTTGACGTGCCGTCGAAGTTCACGACCTGCTTGAGATATCGGCTGGTCTTGGCGCAGGAGACCAGTTCGTCGGCGATGCGGCTGTCGGTCAGCGCCAGTGCGACCTCCGCCTTGTCGACGATCTTGGTCAATTCGCCGGCACGAAGCATCGGCATGGTGTTGATGACGACGGCGCCCGCTTTCGTTGCGGCGAGCCAGGCCGCGACCAGCGCCGGATTGTTGCCCGAGCGGATCAGGACCCGGTTGCCGGGCCTGACGCCATAATTCTCCACCAGGGCATGCGCGAGCCGGTTCGACCAGTCCGCCAGTTCCTTGTAGGTGCGCTGGCGGCCATTGCCGATCAGCGCGATCCGGTCGCCGAGGCCCTGCTCGACGATACGGTCGGTCAGTTCGACGGCGGCGTTGAGATATTCGGGATAGCTGAATTCCGGCCGGTCCAGCAGCAGCTCCGGCCATTGCTCGAAGGGCGGAAGATTTTTCCGCGTGAAGTCATCGACGTGACCCGATGGGCCAAGGCTCGAACGGAGCTTCGAACCAAGGCTCAAAGCACGATTGGGGATTGTACCTGACATTTCCATCGCCCCTCGCTTTCGAGATGAAAGGCTTGAGACCATTTTCGAAGACGCCCGGCAGCGCTCTGTTCAGCAAACATTTTAGACTTAAAACAATTCGGCGCAAGAGCCGAAATCCGGGCATTCCGAAGCTATTATTTGGGCGGCTTCTTCTGGAAAATGTCCGCCTCTCCGGGAAATGCTCCAATTCTACGGCGTCACCAGGGC
>NZ_JBAURI010000474.1:0-1764 GCF_049581145.1 Bradyrhizobium sp. | reverse complement strand
TCATCGAACTCGGCGGGCGCAAGGCGACCCGCCCGCTCGCGGCGAGCCGCGGGCGTTGACGAGCGCCCCTATCGCGCCGCCTGCGCCTCGGGAAAAGTCCAGGCGCCGTTCAGGATCTCGGGCCGCGGGCGATAGAGGCGCACCAGATAGTTCCATGCCGGCGGAGTGGCGAGGCAATTCTCGATCTTGCCGTCGCAGCCGCCGAACTGGATCGCATACGAGCCGTCCTCGCCGGGCTTGGCCGTGAGGTTTCGAGCGAATTGGCGTTTTGCGGATTGGGAACGAAGTGGCCCTG
Organism: Bradyrhizobium sp.; assembly: GCF_049581145.1. GTDB lineage: Bacteria > Pseudomonadota > Alphaproteobacteria > Rhizobiales > Xanthobacteraceae > Bradyrhizobium. Next base: position 1,469 of record NZ_JBAURI010000474.1, on the reverse strand, counting down.
CTCGTCGTAGACGCTGATCGACCAGAAGCCGTCGACGGGCACGTCTTTGACGCTGAGCCTATAGACCGTCTTGCCGTCGTTGTGGGCGGGCGTGACGTTGAGATAAAGGGCGTCCTCTTCGGGATTGCCGCCCCAGGCGGCGGCGGAGCCGATCAGGCGCCGGACCGGGTCGACCTTCCCGCGCGGGCCGAACATGCCCTTGGTGTCGGGAACCGTCTGAGCCAGCTCGAGAAGGGCGTCGCGCACCTTGATCTGGCTCGAGGCGTCCCAATTCGGAATCTTGAACATGCCCGGCCCGCCAGGCTGGCTGACCTTGATAGCGTCCTGCAGCGCGCGGACAGTTTCGATGTCCTTCGGATCGTCCGGGTCAACCAGGATGCGAACGGCGACGATGACGTAGCGGGTCCCGATCCCCTCTTTGATCAGCGTATGGACGCCCAGGCCATAGACGACTTCGACCGAGTACGCGTCTTCATCAATCACCTGCATCGACAGGAAGCGCTTACCCGGGTCCGGCAGCGTTATGGTCACGGGACCGGCGCCAAGATCGAATACGGCTGCTGAATAGAGCGTGTCGCGGTTCATTCGAATCACAGTCTGCTTGGCGAGCGGCGTCGGCTCGCGGCGATGCATGAACTTGCCGAAGCCTCCGTCTTTGACGACGCCGCTGAAAATGAGATCCGATTCCGCCCGAGGGAAATTGTCGGGGGTGACGCGGACGGAGCTTTCCGCCCCTGCCTGAGCGGCCTGCGCGGCGAGGGTCAGCGCCAGCGCATATTTCGCTAACTTTCCGTGCATATCAATCCCAACCACCTAAAGATGCGATCAGGGCGACGTTGCCAGCGAAGCGTTGAAGAACCGTCGCGGCCGCTGGTCTTGAGCGAGGCGCCGGTAGCAGCCGATTTGGGCCGTTTCGCGGATTCCGACCCAAGCCGCGATTCAGCTTTTTCTCATCCGGCCCTGGCCGCTTTCACACGACGTCAGAGACACGACTGTTTCCCCGGCTCATGAGAGCCCCCAACAAACCGGTGTCACGCCATTGGCACAGGGAGCCCAAGTGTAGCAGCCATCATCACGAGAGCGGGAAGTGAGTGCGCCGCCATTTTTTGCATTACCCTTCCTCGATGGGCCTTCACGGTGATCTCGCTGATGCCGAGCTCGGCGCCGACCAGTTTGTTTAGGAGGCCGCGGACAACCAACGTCATAACCTCCCGCTCCCGGACACTGAGCGAGGCGTAACGATCTCGAAGTTCGCGTATCTCAGCGTCGTCGCCAAGCGCGATCCTGCTAAGCTCCAAGGCCCGGCCGATGGCTTTCAGCAGTACGTGGTCCACGAAGGGCTTCGTCAAGAACTCGAGAGCTCCTCCCTTCATGGCCTGAACCGTCATCGGAACGTCGCCATGACCCGTAATGAAGATAATCGGCATATCCGGACGTTCCGCAGCGACCCATTTCTGCAATTCCAAGCC